>DATLDS010000118.1:0-10794 GCA_035525735.1 Novosphingobium sp. | reverse complement strand
CCCTGGACGACGCGCGGCTGCCTCCCCGCGCGCGCGCCGTAGATCGCCGCGGACATCCCCGCCGGGCCCGAGCCGATGATCAGCATTTTCGTAACGTGCGTCGCCATGGTCCCTCCGTGGAGGAGCAGATAGGGACGCCGGGCGGCCTAGGCCAGACCCTTCAGGTCCCCGTCCAGTTGGGCTTGCGCTTCTCGGCGAACGCGGTCGCGCCCTCGCGCGCGTCGTTGGTCATGAACAGGTTGCCGAGCACCGCGTTCTGCTTGTCCCACATCTCCTCGTCCGACCAGTGGAACGAGCCCCGCACGACCTGCTTCGACTTGACCACCGCGAGTGGTCCGTTGTCGGCGATCCGCCGCGCCAGCTCCTTGGCACCGTCGATTGCGGGACCGTCGACCACGCGGTTGACGAAGCCCAGTTGATACGCCCGCTTGGCGTCGATGAAGTCGCCGGTCAGCGCCAGCTCCATCGCGATCCGCGGCGGGATCTGGCGGGGCAGCTTGATTAGCCCGCCGGCGGCGGCGGCGAGCCCGCGCTTGACCTCGGGGATGCCGAACTTGGCGCCGGCATTCGCCACGATCAGATCGCACGACAAGGCCAGCTCCATCCCGCCCGCCAGCGCGTAGCCGTCGACCGCGGCGATCACCGGCTTCGACGGCGTCCACTGGCTGAGCGCGCCGAAGCCCCGCCCCTCGACCGTCGGCCGCTCGCCCTTGAGGAAGCCTTTTAGGTCCATCCCCGAGCAGAACGTGCCGCCCGCCCCGGTGAGGATCGCGACGCGCAAGCCGCTGTCCGCCTCGAGCCGGTCCATCGCCGCGGAGATGCCCTCGGCGGCTGCCCTGTTCATCGCGTTCTTGGCTTCGGGCCGGTTGATCGTGACGACGAGGACGCCGTCCTCGACGGCGGTGATGACTTCGCTCATGGGGGTCTCCGCTCGATTTTAATCGTTCGGTTAAATGAACCGGACCGCGCCCCGAGTCCAGCCCTCGCCTTGCGCGCCAAGGTCGCTCTGCTAAGGAACCGCGAACCTTTCCCCGGGGGCAGTTCAAATGGCGAAGATCAAGGTCAAGAACCCCGTCGTCGAGCTCGACGGCGACGAGATGACGCGGATCATCTGGGAGTGGATCCGCGAGCGCCTGATCAAGCCCTACCTCGACATCGACATCAAGTACTTCGATCTCTCGGTCGAGAACCGCGACGCCACCGCCGACCATGTCACCGTCGAGAGCGCCAACGCGATCCGCCAGCACGGCGTCGGGGTGAAGTGCGCGACGATCACCCCCGACGAGGCGCGGGTCGAGGAGTTCAAGCTCAAGAAGATGTGGAAGTCGCCCAACGGCACGATCCGCAACATCCTCGGCGGCGTCGTCTTTCGCGAGCCGATCGTGATCTCCAACATTCCGCGGCTGGTCCCCGGCTGGACCGACCCGATCGTGGTCGGCCGCCACGCCTTCGGCGATCAGTACAAGGCGACCGACTTCGTCGTCCCCGGCCCGGGCAAGCTGCGGCTGGTGTTCGAGGGCGACGACGGCACGGTGATCGACGAGGAAGTGTTCCAGTACCCCTCGGGCGGCGTCGCGCTGGCGATGTACAACCTCGACGATTCGATCCGCGACTTCGCCCGCGCCAGCTTCAACTATGGCCTCGGGCTCGGCTGGCCGGTGTATTTGTCGACCAAGAACACGATCCTCAAGGCTTACGACGGGCGCTTCAAGGATCTGTTCCAGGAAGTGTTCGACGGCGAGGGCTTCGCCGAGAAGTTCAAGGCCAAGGGCATCACTTACGAGCACCGCCTGATCGACGACATGGTGGCGAGCGCGCTCAAGTGGAGCGGCAAGTTCGTGTGGGCGTGCAAGAACTACGACGGCGACGTCCAGTCGGATACCGTCGCGCAAGGGTTCGGCAGCCTCGGGCTGATGACCAGCGTGCTGATGAGCCCCGACGGCAAGACCGTCGAGGCCGAGGCCGCGCACGGCACCGTCACCCGCCATTACCGCCAGCACCAGCAGGGCAAGGCGACCTCGACCAACCCGATCGCCTCGATCTTCGCGTGGACCCGCGGGCTGATCTATCGCGGCCGGTTCGACGGTACGCCCGAGGTGGTCAAGTTCGCCGAGACGCTCGAGCGCATCTGCATCGAGACGGTCGAGAGCGGCAAGATGACCAAGGACCTTGCGATCCTGATCGGCCCCGACCAGGCGTGGATGACCACCGAGCAGTTCTTCGAGGCGGTGGTCGAGAACCTCGAGGCCGAGATGACGGCGCCGGCCTGATGCGCCGGGCGGTGCTGCGAGCGGCGACGATCGCGGCCACGATGGCCTTCGTCTCTCCGCTCTTCGCGCCGCAACTGCTCGCGTTCCCCTATCACGCCACTTCGCGCGGGAGCGAGGTTTGGTCCGAAGCCCCGCTGCCCCAACCCCAGCTCGACCGGGTGACCGGCCGCGCCGCACAACTGGTCGCCGCCAGCCCGCTCGCCCGGGCGAGCGAACCGCGCCACATCTTCCTGACGCAGGGCGGCTGGCGCTGGGCTTGGCTCGCGTTGCAGAACCGCCGCAGCTTCGCTCTGTCGCGTGCGATGGGCGAGCCCGTGATCGTCAACCGCGGCGATGTCGCGACCGATCGCCTCCGTGGGGTCACACGCAGCCTGTCGGGCGTGCTCGCGCATGAAACCTGCCACGGCATGGAACGCCGCCACTTCGGCGCGATCCGGTCCGACATCCTCGCCCCGCGGTGGCTGCGCGAGGGCTATTGCGATTACGTCGCGCAGGAAAGCACCCTGAGCGCCGCCGATGCTTCGCGGCTCAAGGCCGAAGGCCGCACTGCCCCCGCGCTCGTCTATTACGAGGGCCGCCGCCGCGTCGCCGCCGAACTGGCGCGCAACGGAGGCAACGTCGAGGCGCTGTTCGCCGCGAACTGACGGCTAGCGGGTTTCAAGGCTCTAGGTTTTGACTTCGGCGATTCGGCGGACCAGCCAGTCCCAGCCGAGGAACGTCACGCCCCAGAACGGGTAGAGGGCGTACAGCGTGTCGCTGACCGAGTGCGAATGCCGGCCGATGGCGACGAAGACGTTGGCGGCGAACGCCATTGCCAGGGCGCCGAGGACCCAGGCGAACGGCCCGGCTCTGCGGTAGGTCGTAAAAATGGACATCGCTGCACCTCCGCGCTTTTGATGCCCCACGAGCCGCGCGGCGTCATGAGCGGCGCGTGAGCATTTCGTGAGCGGGGTTGCGGACGTGCTCCTGCCCGATTCCATGGCCGATGAAATAACCCGGAATGCGGCGCAGCAGCGGGAATCGGTCGAACAGGCGCAGGACCAGCGGCGGTTTGCCGCTTGCCCCGCCGCCGACGATCTTGCCCAGCAGATTCTCGTGCGCGGCGCGCTGGATCGCCTGGATGATCCGGGTCGGCAGCAGCCGCCGCCGCTGGACGCGGTCGAGCAGCGCATCGGGGTTGCCGCCGCGCGCCAGCGCCGGACCGAGGATGTTGGCGGTGGCGACCGCGTCCTGAATCGCGAGGTTGATCCCGATCCCGCCGACCGGGCTCATCGCGTGCGCCGCATCGCCGATCGCCAGCAGCCCCGGCTTGTGCCACCGCGTCAGTCGATCGAGCGAGACGGTCAGCAGCCGGACCGCGTCCCAATCGGGCAGTTCCTGGTCTAGTCCCGGGAGGTCGGCCTCAGCGGCACGGATGTCGTCGCGAAACGCGGCGATTCCCCGAGCGCGAATCTCATCGGCACGGCCCTTGGCGATGACATAGGCGCATTGCCAGTAGTCGCCGCGGTCGATCAGCACGATGAGGCGCCTGCCGCGGATCGTTCCGCGCAGTCCGCCGACCTTGTCGGGCGCCTTGGGAACCCGGCACCAGAATACGTCGATCGGCGCGCCGAGGTCTTCGATCGGCAGCAGATGCTGCGCCCGCACCAGAGAATCGCGCCCGTCGGCGAATATCACTAGCTGGCTCGCGCGCACTTCCTCGCCGTCGGCCAGCCGCACCCCCGCCACTCTCCCGTCCCGCTCGATCACCCCGCTCGCCTCGGCGTTCATCCGCAATGCGAAGCCGGGCCAGGCGCGCGCTTCGTCGCGCAAGAAGTCGAGGAAATCCCACTGCGGCATCATCGCAATGAACGGCGCCGGCATCTTGAGATGCGACAAGTCGCCGATCTTGAGCCCCCGGCCATTGAAATCGACTTCCGCCGCGTCGATGCGGTTGTGGGGGCGCTTTAGGAACCGTTCGAGCATCCCCAGCTCGGCGAGGATCTCCATCGTCGAAGGGTGCACGGTGTCGCCGCGGAAATCGCGGAAGAAGTCGGCGTGCTTCTCGAGCACCAGCACGCCCACCCCGGCGCGGGCGAGCAGCAGCCCGGTCATCATCCCGGCCGGGCCGCCGCCGACGATCAGGACTTGGGGCTCGTTGTGAGCCAACGGACACCTTCTCTTCCTTCTCTTCGCTCGTCATTGCGAGGCGCAGCCCCGAAGCAATCCGGGGCGGCGCGCGGGGCCCTGGATTGCTTCGCTACGCTCGCAATGACGAGCGCTCGATCAAGCCTGCCAAACTCGCAACCACCGCCGTGACAAATGCGCCGTGGATGGCCAAGGTGCAAGCATGGCCGCCGAGTTCGCTCCCTCGACCGCGCTCAGCGACGCGCTGGTGATTCTCGGCGCCGCGGGGATCGTCATTCCCGCGTTCGCGCGCTTCCGGATCACCCCGGTGATCGGCTTCATCCTGGTCGGCCTGGCGGTCGGCCCGTACGGCCTCGGGGCGATGGTCGACCGCTTCCCGTGGCTTTACCACGTGACGATCACCGAGCCCGAGGCGATCGCCCCGTTCGCCGAGTTCGGGATCATCCTGCTGCTGTTCTCGATCGGTCTCGAGCTGTCGTTCGACCGGCTGTGGTCGATGCGCCGGCTGGTGTTCGGGCTGGGCGCGATGGAGCTGACGATGAGCGCCGCGCTGCTTGCGTTCGTGCTCGCGGTGATGGGCCAATCGTCGGCGGGCGCGCTCGGGCTCGGGCTCGCGCTGGCGCTGTCGTCGACCGCGCTGGTCCTGCCGATCGCCGGAACTTCGACCCCGGTCGGCCGCGCCGCGCTGGCGATGCTGCTGTTCGAGGACATCGCGCTGGTCCCGATCATCTTCCTGCTCGGCGCGATGGCGCCGTACGCCGCCGACGACGGGCTCGGAAGCCTGGTCGACACGTTGTGGAAAGGCGGGCTGACGGTGGTGATCATGCTCGTCGTCGGGCGTTTCGCGCTGCCGCGGCTGTTCACGCAAGCCGCGCGGACCAAGAGCCCCGAGCTGTTCCTCGCGGCGAGCCTGCTGGTGGTGATCGCCGCCAGCCTCGCCACCGCCGCGGTCGGGCTGTCGGCTATCATGGGGGCGCTGCTTGCCGGGCTGCTGATCGCGGAAACCGAGTACCACACCGAGGTCGAGGCGATCACCGCGCCGTTCAAGGGGCTCGCGCTCGGGGTGTTCCTGATCACCGTGGGGATGAGCATCGACCTCGGCGTGGTGCTCGCCAACCTCGGCCCGCTGGCGCTCGCGGTGATCGGCGTGGTGCTGATCAAGGCGCTCGTCACCGGCGTGCTGCTGCGGCTGATGGGCAAGGGCCGCGGCACCTCGACCGAGGCGGGTGTGCTGATGGCGAGCCCGTCGGAGACGACGCTGATCGTGCTCTCGGCGGCGGCGACCGCGCAGCTGATCCAGCCCGCGACCGCGCAGTTCTGGCAGATCGTCACCGCGATCGGGCTGACCATCACTCCGCTGCTGGCGCGGCTCGGCCGGGTCGTGGCGCGCCGGGTCGATCGCGGCGACGGCGCCGCGCTCGCGCTGCCCGCCGACGCCGACGGGACGCGCGCGGTGATCTTCGGCTTCGGCCGCGTCGGCCGGCTGATCGGCGAGATGCTTGCGATGCACGGGCAGGCCTACGTCGCGGTCGATTCGAGCACCGAGCTGGTCAAGCAGGCGCAAGCCGAGACATTTCCGGTGCTGTACGGCGACGTCGCCAACGCCTTGACCGTCAACCGGCTCGCGCTCGACCGCGCCCGCGCGCTGATCGTGACGATGGACGAGCCGGTGCTGGTGAGCCGGATCGTGCGCAAGCTGCGCGCGGCGCACCCCGAGCTGCCGATCATCGTCCGCGCGCGCGATCCCGGCCACGCCGCGCAGCTCTACCGCATCGGCGCGACGCACGCGGTGCCCGAGACGCTGGAGAGCTCGCTTCAGCTGAGCGAGGCGGTGCTGGTCGACCTCGGCTATGCGATGGGCCCGGTGATCGCCTCGATCCACGAAAAGCGCGACGAGTTCCGCGCTCAGATCATGGAGGACGGCGAGCTCGACGAGAAGCCGCGGCTGCGCTCGGCGCGGCTGTCGGAGCGCGAGCCATTGCCAAGCGCGAGCTAAGCGGGCAGACCCCACGCCGGTCGCATCTGTCCATGGGGGACGGGACGATGGCCACTGCCGCACCGCTCGAACAAATGGCGCCGACCCCGGCGCGACGCGAAGCGCGACGCAGCGGCTTGTACATCTGGGCCTCCGGCGTCGCGCTGTTCATCGCCATCGGCGGCTTCTTCCCGACTTACTGGATGCAGGTTCCCGCCGGGACGTTCACCGGAACTCCGTTGATGCATTTGCACGCGGCGTTGTTCACCGCCTGGCCGCTGCTCCTGCTGAGCCAGGCGCTGCTGATTTCACGCGGCGGATTGCGCCATCACCGGATGTGGGGGCTGGCGGGAATCTCGCTCGCATCGCTGATGCTGATGGTGGGCCTGATGACCGCGGTGGTCGGCATGACCGATCGTCTCGAAGCGGGTTACGGCGATCCCGCGCGGCGGTTCCTGATCGTGCCCTTCACTCAAATCTCGCTGTTCTTTGCATTTTTCATGGCGGCGATCGCCAACATCAACCGGTCCGAGTGGCACAAACGATTGATCGTCGTCGCGACGAGCACGGTGCTGGTGGCCCCGATGGCGCGGTTCTTCTTCCTCTACAACAACGGGATGGCGTCGGGATTGCGCCCGGGCTCGCTGCCGCCCGCGCCGGTCACCGTCTCGCTGATGCCCATCGCGGTGCTCGATCTGCTGCTCGTCGCAGCGATGGCGTACGACTGGCGCCGCGAAGGCAAGGTCCACCCGGCGTGGCTGTGGGGCCTCGGCATTCTCGTGCCGATCCAGCTGCTGCGCGATCCGATCGCGCACACCCAGGCGTGGCTGGCGTTCGCCGAGCGGCTGGCGCACTTCACCTGAACGTCGCGGCACCGAAACGCGGCCCGTCCGTTCTTCTCGCGACACGAGGAGAATGTTTCATGCCGCACCCCGAGGACCGCTCGAAAACTCCCGCCGATCAGACCGGCGAAAGCGAGGGCAAGATCAAGCGGCCGCAGCAGACCGACGCGACGATGGCCGACAAGGATCTCGCGCGCCGCTCCGAGCCGGCGACGCACAACCGGCGCTAACGATCAGGCGGCCAGCGCCGCCCTGACCGCGGCGATCGCCTCGCCCGCCTTGGCGCCGTCGGGGCCGCCGCCTTGCGCCATGTCGGGCCGCCCGCCGCCGCCCTTGCCGCCGAGCGCCTCGACCCCCGCGCGGACCAGATCGACCGCGTTGTAGCGTTTGATGAGATCGTCGGTGACGGCCACCGCGAACGCCGCGCGGCCCTCGTTGACTGCGGCGATCGCCGCGACGCCCGAACCGATCCGCGCCTTCGCCTGGTCGAGCAGTCCGCGCAGCTCCTTCGCCTCGAGCCCGTCGATCACCTGACCCGCGAAGGTGACGTCGCCGACCTTCTCGTCGGCCGGCCCCGTCGCGGCCGAGCCGCCGCCGCCCAAACCACCTAGCGCGAGCGCCTTCTTGGCTTCGGCCAGTTCGCGCTCGAGCCGCTTGCGTTCGTCGAGCAACGCGGCGACGCGCGCTTCGGCGTCCTCGGGCGAGGTGCGCAGCGCGCTGGCGACGCTCTTGAGCGCCTCCTCGCGCCGCACCAGCCAGGCGCGCGCGGCTTCGCCGGTGAGGGCCTCGATCCGCCGCACACCCGAGCTCACCGCGCTTTCGGAGACGATCCGGAACACTCCGATGTCGCCGAGCGCGCGGACGTGCGTGCCGCCGCACAGCTCGACCGAATAGCGCGTCTCTGTTTCGCGGCCCATCGACAGCACGCGGACCTCGTCGCCATACTTCTCGCCGAACAGCGCCAGCGCGCCCGCGGTGACCGCGTCGTCGGGGCTCATCAGCCGGGTCGAGACTTCGGCGTTGTGGCGGATCTCGGCGTTCACCTCGGCCTCGACCGCGGCGATGTCGTCGGGGGTGAGCGCGGTGGGGTGCGAGAAATCGAAGCGGAAGCGGTCCTCGGCGACGAGCGAGCCCTTCTGCGTGACGTGGCCGCCCAACCGATGACGCAGCGCGGCGTGGAGCAGGTGCGTCGCCGAATGGTTGGCGCGGATGCGGTCGCGGCGCTCGGCGTCGACGCTGAGGTGGACCGTCTGGCCGATCCCGATCCGCCCCGCTTCCACCGTCGCATGGTGCGCGTGGAGCCGGCCGAGCGGCTTCGAGGTGTCGCGCACCCCAAGGCGCAGCCCGTCGGGGGTGGAGATCGTCCCCGCATCGCCCGTCTGCCCGCCGCTCTCGCCGTAGAACGGGGTCTGGTTGGTCAACACGATCACTTCGTCGCCCGCCTCGGCCGAGGCGATTTCGACGCCGTCCTTGATCAGCGCGAGCACCTCGCCCTCGCCTTCGGTCGAGCTGTAACCGGTGAACTCGGTTCCGCCGTGGCGCTCGGCGAGGTCGAACCACAGCTCGTCCGAGCCGGTCTCGCCCGAGCCTTTCCATGCCGCGCGCGCCGCCGCCTTCTGCCGCGCCATCGCCGCGTCGAAGCCTTCGCGGTCGACCGAAATCCCGCGCGCGCGCAGCGCGTCCTCGGTCAGGTCGTAGGGAAAGCCGTAGGTGTCATAGAGCTTGAACGCGGTCTCGCCGGGGAGCGCGTCACCTTCGCGCAAGCTTCCCGCCTCGTCGTCGAGCAGCCGCAGCCCCTTGTCGAGCGTCTGGCGAAAGCGCGCTTCCTCGCGCGCCAGCACGTCCTCGATCAGCGGCTGCGCGCGGACCAGATCGGGATAGGCCTGGCCCATCTCGGTCACCAGCGCCGGAACCAGCCGGTGCATCAACGGGTCCTTGGCGCCGAGCAGGTGCGCGTGGCGCATCGCCCGGCGCATGATCCGCCGCAGCACATAGCCGCGCCCCTCGTTCGAGGGCAGCACCCCGTCCGCCAGCAGGAACGAGGTCGAGCGCAAGTGGTCGGCGATCACCCGGTGGCTGCCGAGCGCGTCGCCCTCGCCTTTCACCCCGGTGAGCGCTTCGGACGCCTCGACCAGCGTTCGCATCGTGTCGGTCTCGAACACGTTGTGGACACCCTGGATCACCGTCGCGATCCGTTCGAGCCCCATGCCCGTGTCGATCTGCGGCTTGGGCAGAGGAACGCGCGTCGCTTCGTCGATCTGCTCGAACTGCATGAACACCAGGTTCCAGACCTCGACGAAGCGGTCGAGGTCCTCGTCGGGGGTTCCCGGCGGCCCGCCGGGAACATGTTCGCCGTGGTCGTAGAAAATCTCGGAGTTGGGCCCGCACGGCCCGGTCGGCCCCATCATCCAGAAGTTCGACTTGTCGCCGAGCCGGACGATCCGTTCCTCGGGCAGGCCGGCGATCTTGCGCCACAGCGCGGCGGCCTCGTCGTCGTCGTCGTGAACAGTCACCCACAAGCGGTCGCGGGCGAGGCCGAGGTCGCCGGTGACGAACTTCCACGCGTGCTCGATCGCGCCGTCCTTGAAGTAATCGCCGAACGAGAAGTTGCCGAGCATCTCGAAGAACGTGAGGTGCCGCGCGGTGTAACCGACGTTGTCGAGGTCGTTGTGCTTGCCGCCCGCGCGGACGCATTTCTGGGAGCTGACCGCAGACGTGTAGGCCCGGCTCTCGAGCCCGGTGAAGACGTTCTTGAACGGCACCATGCCCGCGTTGACGAACATCAGCGTCGGATCGTTGTACGGCACAAGCGGCGCCGACGGCACGATCGCGTGCCCCGCGCTTGCGAAGTAATCGAGAAACGATCGGCGAATGTCGTTGATGGAAGCCATGGTCCGCGCGAATTAGGCGAGCGCTCGCCGCCGAACAAGAACGATTCGCCGCAATGCAGCGCGGACTAGGGAACGACCACCTTGAGCGCTTGCGGCAGGATCTCGCAGGCGAGCGGCAGCGGCAGTTTCTCGACCTCGCCGTCGAGCGCGATCTCGAGGCTGCCGGCGCCCTCGATGACGACCTCGCGGGCCTCGCCCAGCAGCTCGAAATAAGTCCGCGGGTCGGCGCGGCTGAACAGCACTTGCCACGCGAAACCGAGCAGCGCCCACCAGCCGAAGCGTGGCACGACGTAAACCGAGAGCACGCCGTCGGTCAGGCTTTCGCGCTCGCCGAGCTTGCCCGGCTCGAGGCTGTAGCGGTTGTTGCCGACGAACAGCAGCGGGGTGATCACCTCGCGCCGCTCGCCGTCGATCGTCAGGCACAGCGCGCGCGGACGCGGGTTGCGCAACACGTGCCACGCGGCGGGGATCGTCGCCGCCCATTTGGGCGCATCGAGCGCCTCGCGGCGGCGGACGAGCCGGGTATATTCGCCGACCGCGGCGTTGTTGATGAACACCTTGTCGCCGGCGCGGGCGATGTCGACGGCGGTTTCCCTCCCGTCCAGCGCCACTTTCGCGGCCTCGTCTAGCTCAAGCGGCACGCCGAGCTGGCGCGCGAAATGGTTGCGCGTGCCGAGCGGGAGCACCGC
>DATLDS010000091.1:0-6471 GCA_035525735.1 Novosphingobium sp. | reverse complement strand
CCGTTCATCAACGCCGGCGCGATCGTGGTGTCCGATGTCCTGCTCGGCGGCCACACGCCGCGCGAGGCGATCGGCGAGATGCTGCGCTTCGTCCGTTCGCTGGCGGGCGACGAGACGATCTTCATCGATGAGGTCGTCGCGCGCGGCGAAGCGGACACCGGATTTCGCAACGTCGCGCTGGCGAGTTACATGCGCGCGTTCGGCAACATCCTTCACCCGGTCGAGCTGCCGCTCGGCCATTATTTCCACCAGTGCGCGCTGGCGCTGTCGTGCCGCCAGCTCGCGCTCGCCGGGCGCTACCTGATGTGCGGCGGGCGCAACCCCGATTCGGGCCGCTCGGTGATTTCGGCGCAACGCGCGCGACGGATCAACGCGCTGATGATGAGCTGCGGGCATTACGACGGCTCGGGCGAGTTCGCCTATCGCGTCGGGCTGCCCGGCAAATCGGGGGTCGGCGGGGGGATTCTGGCGATCGCGCCGGGGATCGCCTCGATCGCGGTGTGGTCGCCCGGGCTCAACGAGCGCGGCAATTCGCAGCTCGGCACGCTGGCGCTCGAACGCCTGGTCCAGCGCACCGGCTGGTCGGTGTTCGAGCCGGTTCAGACCGGGGCGAGAGCGGTGAACATCTCCGGTTGAGCGCAGATCCGAATCGCGTCGCCGACGCTCACGTTGCCGCTTTCGATCACCATCGCCATCACACCGGCCTTGCGGACGATCGTCTTGCCCGGCCCCTTCTCGAGCACCGCCCGCATTAGCCCGGGCGCGATCCCGTCGAGCTTGAAGCAGGGATTGCGCAGGCCGGTCAGCTCGATCACCGCATCGTCGCCGAGCCGCAGGCGCGTGCCCGCCGACAGTCCCAGCAGGTCGATCCCGCGCGTGGTGACGTTCTCGCCCATTTCCGCGGGGGCGATGTCGAAGCCCTTCGCCGCCAGCTCCTCGAACAACTCGGCGTGGATCAGGTGGACCTGGCGCAAGTTGGGCACGGTGCGCTGCTTCACCCAGCGCGAACGGTGTTGCATCGTCAGGCCGGCGTGCGCGTCGCCTTCGACCCCGAGCCCCGCGAGCAAGCGCACGCGCTCGACCGGTTGCTTCGAAACGCGATGCAGGTCGTCGCGCGCCAGCGCGATCACAGTGCCGGTCATAGCGACCGACTAACCGCGATGCCGCCGCCGGGGAAGCGCGCGGCGCTTTTACTTTCCTATTCGCGATCGTTCTTCGACAACCGGCCGATGGAATCAAATCCCCCCAGCGAAGTGACACAGGGTAACGCAAGGTGACACCAAGTGACACTTTCCCTCTGGACCGTGTCAACTGTGTCAACCTCACCGGCCACGCCGCGCTTTGACTTGCACGATTCCGCCGTCTATCGCGCCGTTTAACCGATCGCTTAAACCGGAGCCGCGCATGCCCCTTCCCGCCCCGTTCGACCGTTTGCGCCTGCCCGTGATCGGCTCGCCCCTGTTCATCGTTTCGGGCCCCGAGCTGGTCATCGCGCAGTGCAAGGCGGGGATCGTCGGCGCGTTCCCCTCGCTCAACGCGCGGCCGATCGCGCAGCTCGATGAGTGGCTCCACCGCATCACCGAAGAGCTCGCCGAGCACAACCGCGAACATCCCGACCGCCCCGCCGCGCCGTTCGCGGTCAACCAGATCGTCCACAAATCGAACAACCGGCTCGACGAGGACATGGCGCTGTGCGCCAAGTGGCAGGTGCCGATGGTGATCACCTCGCTCGGCGCGCGCGAGGACGTCAATCAGGCGGTCCATGGCTGGGGGGGGATCGTGCTGCACGACGTGATCAACGACCGCTTCGCGCGCAAGGCGATAGAAAAGGGCGCCGACGGGCTCATCCCGGTCGCGGCGGGCGCGGGCGGGCACGCCGGCGGGCTCTCGCCGTTCGCGTTCATGCAGGAGCTGCGCGCATGGTTCGACGGGCTGATCGCGCTGTCGGGCGCGATCGCCAACGGCCGCTCGGTGCTCGCGGCGCAAGCGCTCGGTGCCGACTTCGCGTACATCGGCTCGCCCTGGATCGCGACGGTCGAGGCCAATGCGACCGATGCCTACAAGCAGGGCATCGTCGAGGGCGACGCCGGCGGGATCGTGTACACCAACCTGTTCACCGGGATTCACGGCAACTATCTGCGCTCGTCGATCGTCAACGCCGGGCTCGATCCCGAGAACCTGCCGGTCAGCGACCCGAGCGCGATGAACTTCGGCTCGGGCGGCAACACCGAGGCCAAGGCGTGGAAGGACATCTGGGGCTCGGGCCAGGGGATCGGCGCGGTGAGCGCGATCGAGAGCGTGGCGACGCGGGTCGACCGGCTCGAGGCCGAGTATCAGGCGGCGAAGGCTGAGCTCGTGGCGGCCTGAACGGGGGCCTGAACCGACTCGGTCGCGGGCCACAGCTGGTCGGCTAGGGCGTCGAGCAGCGCGAAATCGGCCTGCGCGCGCGCCGGGTCGCGGCGATGGAGCAGCGCCGCGGCGCGCCGATCCGCGAGCAGCCGGCGGCGCAGCGCGCGCTGGAGCAAGGCAAGCCGCGCGAACGCTTCGTAGCCCGCCTCGTCACGGCCGCGATTTCCCCGCCAGCCCGCTTCGATCTGGCCCACGCGCTCGATCACCAGTTCGTTGTAGCTGCGGTGCGGCCCGCGGTGGAGCGGGAGCCCGGTGCGCAGCGCCGCCGCTTCGTTCGCGGGGAGAAGCAAGCCGTTGCGGCGAAAGTCGTCGAAGCCGACCCGCCCGGTCCCGATCCGCTCGAATAGCGCGGCAAAGCAACGCCGCTGCAGCAACTGGCGCGGCAACAGGTGATGCCGTTGCAGGTCGGACTGATAGCCCGGCGCGGCGACGCGGTTGACCGCGCGGAACGGCAGATGATCGCGATTCAATCGGTGCGGCGCCAGGCCCTGATCAGCGAGCGTGCTTCGTCGGGCACGAGCTCGACGCGCTCGCCGGGCAGCGGCTCGACCATCATCGCCTGGTGGATCGCCCCCGTCGCGGCGAGCCGGTCGATCAGCCGCAGCGCGAGACGCGCGTCGGCGCCTGCTGCGGCGCCCGGCGATGGCTCTATCCGAAGCTCCTGGCCGATCAGGAACGCCAATCCGCGGCTTTGCAGCGCGCCGTCGGGCTCGCTGACCAGCGCGGTCAACGCCACGCCGGGAAACGCGCCGCCGGCCAGCCACTGCTCGACCTGGGCGATGAAGGCGCCGGGCTCGACCGCCTGGAGCGACGGATGCCACGATACCGCGCGCACGCCTTCGACCCGCGCCAGCATCGCGCCGAGCCCGGCCATGCCGCGCACGACTGGAAGCATCGCCGCTCCGCCCGCGAGGTGCGGCCCCGGCGCCAGCGACACCGCCTCGAGGTGGCCGAAGCTCTGCCCGTCGAAGCCGGGAGGGGCTGAAACCACCGGCGACCAGTCGGCCGGGGCGGCGGGCGCCAATCCGCGGCAATCGAACGTCAGGCCATTGACCAGCAGCTCGAGCCAGCCCTCGGCTTCGGGCGGGCGATGAGTGATCGTGAAGCCTGGCGCGGCGGGCGCGAGCGCGGCGATCGCGCCGGCGCCCGGCCGCGTTCCGGGCGCGAACAGCAGCGACATCAGCGCGCCCGGCGAAGCCATCGTGTCGGTCTGCTCGGCGATGGCCGGTCCCCTGCCCTCTCGCCGCCGGTTGTGGCACCAATCGCGCCCGCGCGTCGAGTCCCGCCGCGCGCGATTACTCGGGATCGGAGGCAACGCTTCAGAAGATGCCTTGCGCCAGGCCTTCGGCCATCGCCGCGCCGAGCTCGCGGCAGCGGCGCAGCGAGGCTTCGGTCACCGTCTTGGCGGCGAGGATCGCCTCGGGGGTTTGCGCCGCGGTGTTGACGATGATTGCCTCGGCAACGCGCCTCAGCCGCCAGCCGGTGGCGATCCGGTCGATCTGGCGCTGCGCCCCGCTGCCGTCCGATCCGGCGGCGATCAGGGTGGCATACGGCCGGCCCTCGATCTGCCCGAGCACGGGGTAGTAACACCGGTCGAAGAATTCCTTCATCGCCCCGCTCATCGTAGCGAGGTTTTCGGGGCAGGCGAAGATATAGCCGCGCCCGGCGAGCAGGTCGGACGGTTGCGCGGCGTCGGCCGTCAGGAGCCGAGACCCTTGGGCCGCACCCTGAGCTGCCGCCTCGGCCATCGCCCGCGCCGCGCCGGTCCTGCTATGCCACACGATCAGAAGCATCGGCGCCAGCCAACCCGCGGCACAAGCCTGTGTCAATCGCCGGCGCCGCCCTTTCCTCGCGGCGAGGCTTGCGATAGCCAAGGGCGATGACCCCGGTGACCGGCATCACGCGATCGCTCAAGGGCCGCGCCTGGCGCTGGCGCGGGGGCAACATGGATCTCGCCGCGGATGCGGCGGGAAGCGGGCTTCACGACGATCTCGTCACCCAGATGCTGCTCGCCCGCGGCGTGCTGCGCGACGACCTCGAGCGTCATCGCAACCCGACCTTGCGCGCGTTCCTGCCCGATCCGTCGATCTTCCGCGACATGGACGCGGCCGCCGAGCGGCTCGCCCAGGCGGTGCTCACCGGCGAGACGATCACCATCTACGGCGATTACGACGTCGACGGCGCGACCAGCGCGGCGCTGCTGATCCGGCTGCTGCGCGACCTCGGCCTCGAGGCCCGACACTACATCCCCGATCGGCTGCTCGAAGGCTACGGGCCTTCGGGCGAGGCGCTGGTCAAGCTCGCCGAGCAGGGCAGCAGCCTGATCGTCACCGTCGATTGCGGCGCGATGGCGCACGACGCGCTCGCCGCCGCGCACGAGGCCGGCGTCGACGTGATCGTGGTCGATCATCACAAGTGCTCGCCCGAGCTTCCCCGCGCGGTCGCGCTGGTCAATCCCAACCGGCTCGACGAGAGCGACGACGGCGCCGCGCACGGACATCTCGCCGCGGTCGGCGTGGCGTTCCTGCTGGCCATCGCCACGGTGCGGACGCTGCGCGCGCGCGGCTTCTTCGCCGACCGCGCCGAGCCCGAGCTGTTCGCGCTGCTCGATCTCGTCGCGCTCGGCACCGTGGCCGACGTCGCGGCGCTCCATGGGCTCAACCGCGCGCTCGTGGCGCAAGGGCTCAAGGTCATGGCGCGGCGCGAAAACGTCGGGATGGCGGCGCTGATCGACGCCTCGCGGCTCAGCCGTGCGCCGACGTGCAGCGATCTGGGGTTCGCGCTCGGCCCGCGGATCAACGCGGGCGGGCGGGTCGGAGAGGCGACGCTGGGGGTGCGGTTGCTGACCACGCGAGACGTCAATGAAGCGCTCGATATCGCGGCCAGGCTGTCTCATCTCAATGAGGAACGGCGCGGCATCGAAGCGGCGGTGCACGAAGCGGTCGAGGCGCAGCTTGCGGCACAGCACAACCGCGCGGTGATCGTCGTCGCCGGGCGAGGCTGGCACCCCGGAGTGATCGGGATCGTCGCCGGGCGGATCAAGGAGAAGACCGGCAAGCCTGCGCTGGTGATCGCGCTCGATGACGATGGTGGCCTCGGCAAGGGATCGGGCCGGTCGATCGCGGGGGTTGATCTCGGTGCCGCGATCATCGCCGCGCGTGAAGCTGGATTGCTGGTCGCCGGCGGCGGGCACGCGATGGCGGCGGGGCTGACGATCGAGGCGGCCAAGCTCGACGGCTTGCGCGACTGGCTCGACGCTAGGCTCGGCGCCGCGGTCACCGCCGCGCAAGGCGGCGAAGCGATGTGGCTCGATTTGTCGCTCGCCCCCGGCGGCCTGACCCCCGACCTCGTCGCCGCGCTCGAGACGGCGGGGCCGTACGGGATGGGCTGGCCCGGCCCGCGGATCGCGGTCGGGCCGCTGCGGCTGATCAAGGCGGACATCGTCGGCACCGATCACGTCCGGATGATCGTCGCGGGCGACGACGGCGCGTCGTTCAAGGCGGTCGCGTTCCGGTCGGCGACAAGCGAGCTCGGCCAGGCGCTGCTGCATGGCGCGCGCGGGCGCAAGTTCTGGCTCGCCGGGCGCCCCAAGCTCGACGACTGGGGCAGTCGGCCGGCGGCCGAGCTCCATGTCGACGACGCCGCCTGGGCCGATTGAGGGAGGCAGCCATGTTCAGCCACGTGACCCTGGGCACCGCGGACTGGCCGCGCGCCCGTCCGTTCTGGATCGCGGTGATGGAAGTCCTCGAGCATCCGGTGATGTTCGAGCGCGAGGGCGGCATCGCCTTCGGGCTCCCCGTCGGGCCCAAGACGTTCATCGGCGCGCCTTTCGACGGCCAGCCCGCGCGCCCGGGCAACGGAGTCCATATCGCCTACCTCGCCAAGGACCGGGCGACGGTCGACGCGTTCCACGCCGCCGCTCTTGCCCACGGCGGCAGCGACGAAGGCGCGCCGGGCCTGAGGCCGCACTATCACGCCCATTACTACGGCGCGTACGTGCGCGATCCCGACGGCAACAAGCTTCAGGCGGTGTGCCACTCGCGCGCGGGCTGACGCGTGACC
>DATLDS010000084.1:0-9348 GCA_035525735.1 Novosphingobium sp. | reverse complement strand
GTTGAAGGTCGCCAGCAGGGGCTGCTCGATGAGCGGCGTCGCGCGCGTGACTTCGGGGTTCTTGCGGACGTCCTCTAGCACTTGCTCCCAATTTTCGAGCCGGCCGCCGTAAGCCTGGATGATGGCGTGGCCGTTGAGCCCGACGATTTTGTCGAGCAGCTCGGCGCGGAACCCGTTCATCACGCTCATCACGATGACCAGCGCGGCGACGCCGAGCATCACCGCGGCCAGGCTGATCCCCGCGACCAGCGCGATGAACGCCTCGCCGCGCCCGGGCAGCATGTAGCGCTTGGCGATCGTCCATTCGAAGGGGGTGAGGATCAAGTCGGGCGGCTCGCTGGCTGGAGGCGAGCCGCGTTTAGGCGGCAACGAGCGCGCGGGCAACCTCAGGCGGCGATCGCCAATCGATCACGGCCATCCGCCTTGGCCTGGTACAGCGCGGCGTCGGCGCGGCGCATCACCGTCGCGAGCGGCGCGTCGAGCCGGCTCAGTCCGACGCTCGCGGTGATCCGTCCGGCGCGGGGCGCCGCACGCAAGCCCTCTTCTGCCAGCGCGCAGCAGATCCGGGCGCAGACCAGCCGAGCCTGGGGCAAGGTGGTGGCGTCGAGATAGATTGCGAACTCCTCCCCGCCGATCCGCGCGACCAGGTCGCAGTCGCGCACGACCCCGCGCGCGGCGCGGGCGAACGCCTTGAGCACGCGGTCGCCGGCCTCGTGGCCGAAACTGTCGTTGACCCGCTTGAAGTGATCGAGGTCGAACAGCGCGATGTAGTTCTCGCCGTCGTCCTTGCCCACCGCGCTCATGAACAGCTCGAACGCGCGGCGGTTGGCGAGGCTGGTCAGCGGATCGGTCAAGGCGACGGCGTTGAGCTCGGCCTCGCGCCGCTTGCGGTGCGAGATGTCGCGGATGATGCTGCATACCCCGTCGACCCCGCCGTCCTCGCGCAGCACCGCGCGCAAGTGCGATTCGAACCAGCGCAAGCCTTGCATGCGCGTCACCCCCAGGAACTCGACGCTGGCGGTCGTCTCGGGCCGCGCGACCACGCCGCGATGCGCGGCTTCGACGTCCTTGCGGTGCTGCGGGGCGATCAGATTGTCGGTGGTCGTGCCCACCAGCGCGGCGGGCTCGTAGTCGCCGAGCTGGCGGATCGAGGGTGAGACGTAGCGGATCGCCCCGGTGATCTCGGTGACCATGATGATGTCGGTCGAGAAGTCGGCGAGCAGGCGATAGCGCGCCTCGCTTTCGGTGAGGGCCGCGAACACGCGGCGGCGGCGCTCGAGCAACAGCGCGATCGGCATCGCCGCGAGCGAGATGCAGGCGGTGTAGAACTGCAGGAACAGGAAGGCCTCGGCCGGCGCGTCGGCCACCAGCCGCAAGGGGCCGATGCCGAGGAAAGCCGAGGCCACGCCCATGATCATCAGCATGGCCATCGCCACCGCGGTGACGATCAGGTCGGTCAGGACCATCGTGTACATCACCACCAGGATCGGCAGGAACAGCATCGGGACGGTCGACTGGCCGAAGCACGCTCCGCCCGCCACGACGACTGCGCCGAGCGACAGCACGGCGGTCTTCCTCTGTCCCGGCCCGGGAAGCACCCGGCGGTGTCGCGCCCGCGCCTGGGCGAGCAGCCCGGCGCAGGGGAAAACGCCGACGAAGCCGAGCGAATGCGCCAGCGCCCAGGCGCTGAAGCTCGACCCGAAGTCGCGTCCGGCGATGATGTTCATCGTCAGTGCGGCGGGCACGGCCGAGATGAGCGGGGCGACGATTCCGCCCGCAACGTATGCGGCGATCGCCGAGCGCAACGCGGTGAACGCGCGGAACCTCCGGAACGCGGCCCGGATCAGTCCGGCACCGATGACCGCCTCCAGGGTACTGGCGATGCTCAACGGCAACGCCGCCCACCACCCGAGCCCCATCAAGCCGGTGACCGCGGCGGTCGCTCCCGCGCAGGTCAGCAGCGTTGCCCACCAGCGCCGCGGGCTCAGCGCGAGCAGCCACGAAACGAGCAACGCGTCGGCGATCCAGAACATCGCGAAGCCATCGTTGATCCGGCTGAGTTCGACCGAAAAGGCGCTGGCCGCGCCATAAAGGGCACCCTGAACGAGCGCGCGACGGAGGGTGCGGGGCGGAACCATTTGCCCGCCTTAGGCGCTCTATGGTTAGCGTCGGACAAGCCGGCCGATACGTGTTTTACCCTAGCCGAGCGGGTCGCGCGCTTGCCTTGCCCGGGAAATCCGGCCAAGGCGGAGCGGTCTCCGAAAGAGGCCGGATCGCACAATCATGACATTCACGCACGCCCTTCCCTGGGACATTGACGGCGACAAGCTGCGCGAGGAATGCGGGGTGTTCGGCGTGATCGGCGCACGCGACGCGGCCGCGATCGTCGCGCTGGGCCTGCACGCGCTCCAGCACCGCGGGCAGGAAGCGGTCGGCATCACCAGCTTCGACGGCGAGGAATTCTATTCGCGCCGCGGGCTGGGCCACGTCGCGGCCAATTTCTCCGCGGGCAGCGCGATCGGCGAGCTGCCGGGCGAAATGGCGGCGGGCCACGTGCGTTATTCGACCACCGGCGGCTCGGGCCTGCGCAACGTCCAGCCGCTGTTCGCCGACCTCGCCTCGGGCGGGTTCGCGATCGCGCACAACGGCAACATCTCCAACGCGATGAGCTTGCGCCGCGAGCTCGTCTCGAAGGGCTCGATCTTCCAGTCGACCTCGGACACCGAGGTGATCATCCACCTCGTCGCGACCAGCCGCTACCCGACGCTGCTCGACCGCTTCGTCGACGCGCTGCGGATGATCGAAGGCGCGTATTCGCTGATCTGCATGACCGGCGAAGGGATGATCGCGTGCCGCGATCCGCTCGGCGTCCGGCCGCTGGTCATGGGCCGGATCGGGGACGCGCACGTGTTCGCCTCCGAGACCGTCGCGCTCGACGTGGTCGGCGCCGATTTCGTCCGCGAGATCGAGCCGGGCGAGCTGGTCCAGGTCGCGCTCGACGGGAAGCTCACCAGCCACCATCCGTTCGCCGCGCAGCGCGCGCGCTCGTGCATCTTCGAGCACGTCTATTTCAGCCGCCCCGATTCGATCCTCGGCGGCCGCTCGGTTTACGAGGTGCGCAAGGCGATCGGCCAGCAGCTCGCGATCGAAAGCCCGGCCGACGCCGACCTCGTCGTGCCGGTGCCCGACAGCGGCGTGCCCGCGGCGATCGGCTACGCCCAGCAATCGGGCATCCCGTTCGAGCTCGGGATCATCCGCTCGCACTATGTCGGGCGCACGTTCATTCAGCCCAGCGACGGCGCGCGCAACGCCGACGTCAAGCGCAAGCACAACGCCAATCGCGCGCTGGTCGCGGGCAAGCGGATCGTGCTGATCGACGATTCGATCGTGCGCGGCACGACCAGCCTCAAGATCGTCGAGATGATGCGCGATGCGGGCGCCAAGGAAGTCCACTTCCGCGTCGCCAGCCCGCCGACCGAGCATTCGTGCTTCTATGGGGTCGACACCCCCGAGCGCTCTAAGCTGCTCGCCGCGCGGATGGATGTCGCCGCGATGGGCGATTTCATCGCCGCCGACAGCCTCGCGTTCGTCTCGATCGACGGGCTGTACCGCGCGGTCGGCGAGGCGCGGCGGACGAGCGGCGCCCCGCAGTATTGCGACGCGTGCTTCACCGGCGAGTACCCGACCCGGCTCACCGACCGCGCCGAGCGCGAGAACCCCGCGCAATTGAGCCTGCTCGCCGACAAGGTGGCGTGATGGCCGGCACCGCGGCGAACAAGCCCTTCGCGGGCCAGCTCGCGCTCGTCACCGGGGCGAGCCGGGGGATCGGGGCGGCAACCGCCGAAGCGCTGGGCGCCGCGGGCGCGCACGTGATCCTGACCGCGCGCGACGCGAAGAAGCTCGAGGGCGTCGAAGAGGCGATCTTCGCCGCCGGTGGCGCGGCGACGATCGCGCCGGTCGACCTGACCGAGCCCGAAGGCGTCGCGCGGCTCGCCGCCGCGCTCGGGAGCCGCTGGCCGGCGCTCGACATCCTGGTGTTGAGCGCGGCGCACTTTCCCCAGCTGACCCCCGTGACCCAGCTCGATTCGCGCGAGTTCAACCGCACCCTCACGCTCAACCTGATGGCCCAGCACGCGCTGCTCGCGCACTGCGACGCGATACTGCGGCGCAGCCAGGACGCGCGCGTGATCGCGCTTACCAGCAGCGTCGGCCAGGCACCGCGCGCCTACTGGGGCGCGTACTCGGCGTCTAAGGCGGCGCTCGAGGCGCTGCTGGTCGCCTATGCCGAAGAAGTGCGCGCGATCTCGAAGATTCGCGTCGCGATCCTCGATCCGGGCGCAACCCGCACCGCGATGCGCGCGCGTGCCTACCCCGGCGAGGATCCGGCCGGCGTCAAGCCTCCGCAAGAGGTCGCGGCGCGGATCGTCGCGCTCGCCGGCGAGCCGTTCGCCAGCCCTTATCGCGAACGCATTAACCCTACCGCATAACCCGCAAGTAAGCGCGCTCGGTCAAAAGTCGCTCAGGCACGCGGACAACCGCGGCGCCAGCATGGTTCTAGAGGGAGCGGCCGGCATGTTCGAAACGACCTCGCGCGATCGCTATGCCCTGGCGGCTCAGGAAGACCGCTGCGCCCCGCGCTCGAAGATCGCGATTCCCGCTTCGCTGCGGCCGTCGGGCGGGCGCAGCTTCCAGACCCAGGTGCTCGACTTGTCGCTCGGCGGTTTTTCCGCGAGCTGCGTCAACCGGATGCACGCCGGGGCGCTGTGCTGGCTCACGCTTCCCGGGCTCGAATCGCTCCAGGCCGAAGTCGTGTGGTGGCAGGACAATCTCGTCGGCTGCGCCTTCGCCAACCTGCTGAGCCCGATCGTCCACGACAACATCCTCGCGCGCTATCGCGGCGACGGAGTGTATCGCAGCGTCTGAGCGCTAGCGCTTGACCAGCGTGACCTGGCTGACGTCGATTCCGCCGCCGCGGAAGCCGCCCTCGCAGTACATCAGGTAATAGCGCCACAGCCGCACGAACCGCGCGTCGAAACCGGCGGGCAGCCCTCCCTCCTCCACCGCGGCGTCGAAATTCTCGCGCCACAAGCGCAGCGTCTCGGCGTAGTCGAGCCCGAAGTCGGCCTGATCGCGCCACTCGAGCCCGCGTTCGGCGGCGAGACGGCGGAATTCGCGCTCGCGCACCAGCATCCCGCCGGGAAACACGTAAGCCTGGATGAAATCGGCGCTCGCCGCGTAAGCGTCGAACAGCTCGTCGCGGATCGAAATGTACTGGAGCACCGCGCGGCCGCCCGGCGCGAGGCATCGCGCCAGGCAATCGAAGAAGTCGGGCCAATAGCGCCGGCCCACCGCCTCGACCATCTCGACGCTGACGATCGCGTCGAATTGCCCGGTGACATCGCGGTAGTCCTGCTTGCGAAACTCGACCCGGCCCAGCTGAGCGGCGTGCGCCTGCCGGGCGAACGCGAGCTGCTCGTCGGACAGGCTGATCGCAACGACGGGTGCCTCGAAGTCCTCGGCCAGGCGGGCCGCCAGCGCGCCCCAGCCGCAGCCGATCTCGAGCAAGTTGCCGACCGGGCCCTCGGCCAGCCGGCGAGCGATTTCGCCGCACTTGATCGATTGCGCCCGGTCGATCGGCTCGAAAAATTGCGCCCAGGGCGAAGGGCCGTCCTCCTCGCGCGCGAACATCCCGCTCGAGTAGATCATCGTCTCGCCCAACCACGCGGCGTAGAAATCGTTGCCGAGATCGTAGTGCGCGGCGATGTTCTCCTGCGCGCGGTCGCGCGTGTTGCGGTGAAGCCAGTGGAGGTGGCGCAGCAGCCAGCGCCACGGACCCTTGGCCCGCGCCACCCCGCCCAGCGTGCCCGCGTTGCGCATGAACAGCGCGAAGATCTGCACCGGATCGGGGCTGTCCCACTCGCCCGCCTCCCATGCCTGGTACCACCCGACCGAGCCGCCGGTGGCGAGCCGGAGCAGCGCGTTCCAGTGCTTGAGCTCGATCTCGGCCTCGGGCCCCGGGGCGCGTCCGCCGAGCAGCCGCTCGCTCCCGTCGGGCAGCCGCGTGCGCATCGAGCCGTGGGCGAGGCCGGCAGCGATCCTGTCGACGATCCGGTGGAACCCGCCCGCGGCAAGTCGCGCCAGCCACCCCGAGCCGGCGACGGCTCGCCGCCCGCGGCTGACCAGATGGGCGCCCCTGAGCGGGGTTTCGGCGTTCATGGCCGGCAATATGCGGAGCGCACCGTCGCAACGCAATGCGGAACGGCCCGGCGCACAACGGGTTGGGGAAGCTGATGGCGCTTCCCCCCGATCTGCCCGCCAAGCCGTCCCAAACCGCCCGGGTCGAGATTCCCGCGCGCGGCTATCGCGTCGATCCTCGGCGCGCGTTGTGGGTGGCGCTGGCTTGCTGGCTCGGCTTCGCGGCGATGGTTGTCGCGGTGGAGATGGGACGGACCGGGTGGCTCGATGAGATCGGGCTGCTGTTCTGGCGCGAGAGCGCCGGATTGCGCCCCGAAGGACCGAGGTGGCTGCTCGAAGGGGTGCGCGACGTTACCGCGCTCGGCGGCGTGTTGCTACGCCATGTGATCGCGCTGTTCGCGATCGTCGCGCTGCTGTTCCTGCGGCTGCGGCGCGAGGCGTTGGTGCTGGTCGGCACGATCGTCGGGGGGTGGCTGGTCAATTCGCTGATCAAGGACCTGATCGGCCGACCGCGCCCGACGATCGTCCCGCACTTGACCGAAGCCGGCGGCTCGAGCTTTCCCAGCGGGCACAGCTTCAATTCGGCGGTGGTCTATATCGCGATCGCGCTCGCGTTCGCGGCGATGAGCCCGCGCCAGTCGGTGCGCCTGACGATCGTGCTGAGCGCGGTCCTGATTTCGCTCACGGTCGCGTTCAGCCGGGTCTGGCTCGGGGTCCACTTCCCGAGCGACGTGATCGCCGGCTGGCTCGGCGGCGCGGGCTGGGCCCTCCTCGCCGCGGCGCTGCTCGACCGCCCGGCCAAGGCGGTGGCGGAAGAGGTCAGGGAAGTGCTCGACGAGGTGACGCCGGGCGAAGTGACGCGCTAGATCGGGTCTTGCGCGGTGCCGCCGACGGTCCAGGTCTGGCCCTTGGCGAGCAGCGCGGCGAGATCGGCGGTCTTGCCCGTGCTGGCTTCGGCGTTCTGCTCCCACACCGCGTCCTCGAAAGTCGGGCGCGGATCGTCGTAGAGCACGCCGAGCGCCATCGGGAACGGCCCGAACGGCATCTCGACCAGCATGTGCGCGATCGAGCGGTTCTTGACGTCGTGAACGATGACCCCGGCGGCGCGCCAGTCGCCCTCGGCGACATCGACCACCTTGAGCGTGAGCTTCTCGCCGTCGAGCGCGATGCCCTTGACTCCGCCTGTCTTGTCCGAGCCGAACAGCATCGGCTGGCCCTGCTCGAGCCAAAGCTGGTTCTCTTCGGCGCCCTTGGGCGCGGCGAAGGCGTCGAACACGTCCTTGTTGTAGACGATGCAGTTCTGGAAGATCTCGATGAATGCCGCGCCCTTGTGCGCGTGCGCCGCCTTGAGCACTTCGGGCAGCTTCTTCGAGACGTCGAACCCGCGCGCGACGAACCGCGCGCCCGAGCCGAGCGCGAAGGCGCACGGCATCGCCGGGCGATCGACCGAGCCGAGCGGGGTCGAGGGCGAGGTCGTGCCGATCCGGCTGGTCGGCGAATATTGCCCTTTGGTCAGCCCATAAATCTCGTTGTTGAACAGCATGATCTGCAAGTTGAGGTTGCGCCGGAGGACGTGCATCAGGTGATTGCCGCCGATCGACAGCCCGTCGCCGTCGCCCGTCACCAGCCACACGTCGAGCGCCGGGTTGGCGAGCTTGATCCCGGTCGCGAACGCCGGCGCGCGGCCGTGGATCGTGTGGAAGCCGTAGCTTTCGATGTAGTAGGGAAAGCGGCTCGAGCAGCCGATCCCGCTGACGAACACGGTGTTGGCCGGGTCGGCGCCGATTTCGGGCAAGGTGCGCTGCACCGCTTTCAGGATCGCATAGTCGCCGCAACCCGGGCACCAGCGGACCTCCTGGTCGGTCTCCCAGTCCTTGATCGTGGTGGCGCGGGTGATCGGGGTCATGTCGTTCATGGATTGACCGCCTTGATGCTGGGAAGCTGGGTCGCGTCGGCATTGACTTCGCCGCCCTCGTTGCCGGGAACGGAATCGAAGAACGCCCCGATCGCGTCCTCGATCTCGGCGATCGTGAACGGTTGGCCGCTGGTCTTGGTCAGCGGCCGCGCGTCGACCAGGAATTGGTCGCGGAGCACGGTCTTGAACTGGCCGGTGTTCATCTCGGGCACGAGAACGTTGTCGTAAGACCCTAGCAACGCGCCGAGATTTGACGGCAGCGGCCCGATGTGGCGGACGTGTACGTGGGCGACGTCGAAGCCCTTGCGCCGCATCCGCCGCACCGCCTGATGAATCGGACCGAAGGTCGAGCCCCAGCCGACCACCGCGAGCTTGCCCGAGGTTTCGCCGAGGCACACGTCCTGCGGCGGGATGTCGCGCGCGATCCCGTCGACCTTGGCCTTGCGCGTGTCGGTCATCGCCTGGTGCGTGCCGGGCGAGTAGTCGATGTGGCCGGTGTCGGGCGCCTTCTCGATCCCGCCGATGCGGTGAACCATCGCCGGGGTGCCCGGCTTGATCCAGGGGCGCGCCAATTTGCCGTCGCGCTTGAAGGGCAGGACTTCGCCTTCCGGGCCGTTGGGCATTTCTAGAAACGACACCGGAAACGGCGCGTAAGCCTTTGGATCGGGGACTTTCCACGGCTCGGCGGCGTTGGCGATATAGCCGTCGGTGAGAAGGATCACCGGGGTCATGAAGCGCGTCGCGATGCGGCACGCCTCGATCGCGCAGTCGAACGCGTCGGCGGGCGAGCGCGCCGCGACCACCGGCAGCGGCGCGTCGCCGTTGCGCCCGTAGATCGCCTGGTAAAGGTCGCTCTGCTCGGTCTTGGTCGGTAGCCCAGTCGACGGCCCGCCGCGCTGCGAGTTGACGATTACCAGCGGCAGCTCGGTCATGATCGCCAGCCCCATCGCCTCGCCTTTCAAGGCGATTCCGGGGCCCGACGACGAGGTGACGCCGAGGTGGCCGGCATAGCTGGCGCCGATCGCGGCGCAGATCGCGGCGATCTCGTCCTCGGCCTGGAACGTGGTGATGCCGAACTCCTTGAGCCGGACAAGGTGGTGGAGGATCGCGCTCGCCGGGGTGATCGGATAGCCGCCGAAGAACATCTTGAGGCCCGCAAGCTGCGCACCCGCGACCAGACCATAGCTGATCGCCTCGGCGCCGCTGACCGTACGGTACAGGCCCGGAGACGCCTCGAC
>DATLDS010000068.1:0-3442 GCA_035525735.1 Novosphingobium sp. | reverse complement strand
GAGGATCCAGAAGCCGAGGTCCTGCAGCGTTGCGCCGACGCGGAAGATATTGTGGTAGCTGCCGATGACCCACAGCGCTCCGTCCGGCTTGAGAACGCGTCTTGCTTCTATGAGCCAGGCTTTTGTAAAGGCATCATAAGTCGTGAAGCTGTCGAACCGGTCCCAGTGGTCGGTCACGGCGTCGACATGGCTGCCGTCGGGGCGGTTTAGGTCGCCGCCGAGCTGGAGGTTGTAGGGCGGATCCGCGAAGACCATGTCGACCGACGCCGCGGGAAGCCCGCGCATCGACTCGATGCAGTCGCCTTCGAGAATCCGCCCGAGCGGCAGCGCGGTCCCCTCACGCGCTGCCGCCGTTCGCTTGCCGGCGCGCAGCCGCGCGCCCGTCTCCAGAAGAGTCGCCATCCCGTCCGAACCCCCGTTCCGGCGCGAGGGTGAGTCCCCGCCCGCGCGCCGTCAAGCGACGCGTCGGCAGCGAGCCTGGCACGACATGGTTAACGCGCGCCTAAGCCTCCGCGAACGAAACGAGTCCGCTACGAGATGTTGAGTCCGCGGGCGCTTCCGGACTCGATATGTTGGGGTGTGGCGCGAAAGACTCGGCGGGCGCGAAACCCGCCGCGGCGTGGTCGAACAGGCCCAACTGCGCGACCGGGGCGAAGCCGCGGCGGTGCAACGGGCACGGCCCGTGACGGCGCAGCGCGGCGAGATGCTCGGGAGTGCCGTAGCCGACGTTGGTGTCCCAGCCGTAGTGCGGGTGATCGAGCGCGTGCGCGCGCATGATCCGGTCGCGGTGCTCCTTGGCGACGATCGAGGCGGCCGAAATGCACGGCACCAGCGCGTCGCCGCCGACCACCGCGCGCGCGCCAGCGCCACTCGGGGCGGCGCCCGTGCGGGGTAAGGTTCCCGTCGACCAGCACCTCGTGCGGCTCGCCGTTGAGCTCGGCGCACAGCGCCTCGACCGCCAGCGTCATCGCCAGCATCGTCGCGCCGAAGATATTGAGCCGCTCGATCTCGGCGACGTCGACCACGCCGACACCGTAACGGCAGCGCCGCCTGATCCGCTCGTCGAGCAGACCGCGCGCCTCGCGCGTCAGCTTCTTCGAATCGTCGAGCCCGGCCGGCCGCGGGCGGCACAGCACTACCGCGGCGGCGACGACCGGCCCGGCGAGAGGACCGCGGCCCGCCTCGTCGACGCCGATCACGATCGCGTCGGGTGGGGTTTGTGCCGGACGGTGCAACGTCTTATGCATGGCGTATGCGAACGATCCCGATGGCCGCTGCGGCCCTTACCGCCCTATCGTTGCTCGCAATTCCGCTGGCAAGCTGCTCCGCCCAAACCACTTCGGCGAAGAGTGGAAAACCGCTCGAGAGCGCCGCACGCGGCAGCTTCGCGATCACCGAGATGGGCACGTTCGACGAGCCTTGGGCGCTCGCGTTCGAGCCGGGTACAGGAAATCTGTTCGTCACCGAGAAGGCCGGGCGGATCAAGTTCGTCCAGGCCAACGGCCGGCTCGGCACGGTGACCGGCGCGCCCAAGGTCGATTACGGCGGCCAGGGCGGGCTCGGCGACATCGCCTTCGCGCCCGACTACGTGATCAGCCGGATGATCTACCTGAGCTGGGTCGAGGCGGGAGACGCCGACACGCGCGGCGCGGTGGTCGGGCGCGCGAGGCTGATCTGTGCCGAGCACGACAGCTGCGCGCTCGAAAACCTCCAGACGATCTGGCGCCAGGACCCCAAGGTGACGGGGCGCGGGCATTTCTCGCACCGTCTCGCCTTCTCGCCCGACGGCTCCTATCTGTTCGTCGCCTCGGGCGAACGGCAGAAGTTCACCCCGGCGCAGGACATCGCGGTCAACCTCGGCAAAGTGCTGCGGCTCAACCTAGACGGCACCCCTGCTGACGGGAATCCGATGGAGGCAAAGGGCGGCGTCTCGGCGCAAATCTGGACGCTCGGGCACCGCAACATCCTCGGGCTCGAGTTCGATCCGGCCGGGCGGCTATGGGACCTCGAGCACGGGCCCGCTGGCGGAGACGAGCTCAATCTTGTGCGCGCCGGCGCGAACTATGGCTGGCCGATCGTCTCGCAAGGCGATCACTACGACGGCAAGCCGATCCCCCGGCACCCGACCCGCCCCGAGTTCGCCGCGCCCGCGATCAGCTGGAACCCGGTGATCGCTCCCGGCGGCTTCATCTTCCATTCGGGCAAGGCGTTCCCAGCGTGGCGCGGCCAGGCGCTGATCGCGGGGATGGTGTCCGAAGGGCTGGTCCGCGTCGCGATCGATGGCGAAACGGCGCGCGAGGTCGAGCGCATCCCGCTTGGCAAGCGCATCCGCGCGATCGCCGAAGGCCCCGACGGCGCGGTGTGGATCGCCGAGGACGGCAAGGGCGCGCGGTTGAGGAAGCTGACGCCGAAAAGCTGACGCGCCGCGCCGTTTGCCATCCGGGCGCGCGGCCCCTAACGCCGCGCGCCGATGGCCAACCTGATCCCGCTCAACAACATCGACCCCGCGCTGGTCGAGGACGTGCTCGACCGCGCGTTCGGCGCCGACCGCTTCGCGCGCACCGCCTACAAGGTCCGCGAGGGCGTCGACTGGCTGCCGGGGCTGAGCTTCGCCGCGCTCGACGACGACGATCGGCTCGCCGGCACGATCCACTGCTGGCCGGTGGCGCTGACCGAGGATTCAGGCAAGCGCCACCCGCTGATCATGGTCGGCCCGGTGGCGGTACTCCCCGAGCGGCAGGGCGAAGGCTTCGGCAAGGCGCTGGTTGCCGCGAGCCTGGCCGCGCTCAGCCCGCAAGCCCCGTTGCCGCAAGTCATGGTCGGCGACCCCGAATACTACGAGCGCTTCTTCGGCTTCGCCGCCGCGGCGACCGGCGGGTGGACGCTGCCCGGACCGTGGGACCCGGCGCGGCTGCTCGCGCGAGTAACCCTGGGCGGCGCCGCGCTGCCGCGCGAAGGCCGCCTCGGGCCTTGGCGCGACTAGCGCTATCTGGCATCGCCCCCGCGACGATGCCCTACGAACCACCTCCCGAGCTTGCCGCTCTCTCGCTGGGTGAGATCGCCGAGTTGGTCGCCGCGCGCAAGCTGCCCCCGGTCGAAGGCTGGGCGCCCCAAAAGGTCGGCGACAGCGAGATGCGGATCGCGGCCGACGGCAAGTGGTTCCACCGCGGCGGCGAGATCACCCGGCCCGCGATGGTCCGCGCGTTCTCGACATTGCTGACGCGTGACGCCGACGGCCACCACTGGCTGGTCTCGCCGTTCGAGAGGCTGAGCATCGCGGTCGACGACGCGGGCTTCGTCGCCACCGACCTGACCGTGGGCGAGGATCAGGCGGGCCGCGCCACGATCGCCTTCCGGCTCAACACCGACGAACTGGTGATCGCCGGGTCTGACAACCCGATTCGCGCCGCGGGCGTCGCCGACACGCCCGCGCTTTACCTCA
>DATLDS010000083.1:0-6278 GCA_035525735.1 Novosphingobium sp. | reverse complement strand
GCCAAGGTCAAGGTGCTGTCGGAAGAGATCGAGCACCACGTCGAGGAAGAGGAAAAGCCGAAGGAAGGCATGTTCGCCCAAGCGCGCGACGCCGACGTCGACCTCGTCGCGCTGCTCGACCGGATGCTGGCGCGCAAGCAGGAGCTGACCGCGCAGGCGGAGAGCGGCGGGCTGCCTCCGGCCGAGCTGACCACGGTCCAGGCCTGATCAGCCGCCCCTGAGCAACTGGACGCCGTAGTCGCGTTCGAACAGGTACAATAAAAGGCGCGCGGCCTCGCCCCGTTGGCTGGCGAGGCCGCCGTCGCGTTCGATCAGCAGCCGCGCATCGTCGTGCGCGAGCGGAAGCAGCCTCGCGATCTGCTCGAGCGAAGCGACGCGGAACGGGGTTTCGCCCGACTGGCGCGTGCCCAGCAGCTCGCCCCCGCCGCGCAGCCGCAAGTCTTCCTCGGCGAGGCGGAAGCCGTCCTGCGTCTCGCGCATCAGCGCGAGGCGCTCGCGCCCGGTTTCCGAGAGCGCTTCGCCGCGCAGCAGCAGGCAAGTCGAGCGCTCTGCCCCGCGCCCGACCCGGCCGCGCAGCTGATGAAGCTGGGCGAGGCCGAACCGCTCGGCCTGCTCGATCACCATCAGCGTCGCCGCGGGCACGTCGACCCCGACCTCGATCACCGTGGTCGCCACCAGCAGCTTCTTCGCGCCGCTGGCGAACGCTTCCATCGCCGCGTCCTTGAGCTCGGGACGAAGCTGACCGTGGACCAGCACCACGTCGTCGCCGAACCGCGCGTGGAGCGCGGCAAACCGCGCCTCGGCCGCGGCCATGTCGTCGCCCTCGGTCTCGCGGACCATCGGGCAAACCCAGAACGCCTGACGCCCCGCGGCGAGATGACGCGCGATGCCGTCGACCACCTCGGGCAGGCGTTCGGCGGCGATCACCCGGGTGTCGATCGCCTGCCGCCCGGGGGGCATCTCGTCGAGCCGGCTGACGTCCATCTCGCCGTATTGCGCGAGCGTCAGCGTGCGCGGGATCGGGGTCGCCGTCATCGCCAGGCAGTGCGGGGTGCGCTTGGCCTTCTGCGTCAGCAGCAGCCGCTGGCCCACGCCGAAGCGGTGCTGCTCGTCGATCACGACGAGGCCGAGGGCGCGATAGGCGACCGCCTCCTGGAAGATCGCGTGGGTGCCGACGCAGATGTCGATGCTGCCGTCCATCAGCCCCATCAGGATCGATTCGCGCGCCCTGCCCTTGTCGCGGCCGGTGAGCAGCGCGATGTTGACGCCGGTCGGCGCGGCCATCGTCCGCAGCGTCTCGAAGTGCTGGCGAGCGAGGATCTCGGTCGGCGCGAGCATCGCGCCTTGCGCCCCCGCCTCGACGGCGATCAGCAACGCCTCGAGCGCGACCACGGTCTTGCCCGAGCCGACGTCGCCCTGGAGCAGCCGCAGCATCGGCGCGCCTTGCGCCATGTCGCCCTCGATCTCGGCCATCGTCCGCTTCTGCGCCCCGGTCAGCGCGAACGGCAAGTCGAGCTTGGCGCGCAGCCGCCCGTCGCCGTTCAGCGGGGTGCCCTGGCGCGCGCGGTTCGCGGCTCGGACCAGCATCAGCGCGAGCTGGTTGGCGAGCAGCTCGTCGTAAGCGAGGCGGTCGCGCGCGCCGGGGTTCTCCCCCTTGTGCGCAAGCACCAGCGCATCGCGCCACGCGGCCCATTTCTCGCGGTCGAGCAGCCCCGGCTCGATCCATTCGGGCAGCTCGGGCGCGGCGGCGAGCGCCTGGTGGACGAGCCCCGCGATGCGCGGTTGAGTCAGCCCCTCGGACAACGGATAGACCGGCTCGCACAGCGTGGTCAGCGTCCCGGCGGCATTGTCTGAATCTGGGCCGATATGCTCGGGATGGACGATCTGGCGGGTCTGGCCGAACTGGTCGAGCCTTCCGGCGACCCAGCGCTTCTCACCCAGCGGAAGCGATTTCTTCGCCCAGCCCGCGTTGCGCCCGAACCAGGTCAGCGCGACGTAATCGCCCGCCGCGTCCTCAGCCATGACGCGGAACGGCCCGCGCCCGGTCGGGCTGCGATAGTCGCGCGCGGTCAAGGCGATCACGATCTGCTCGCCGACTTCGGCTTGGTCGAGCGTGGCCACCGGGCGGCGGTGCACGAAGCGGTCGGGCAAGTGATAGGCGAGATCGCGCAGCCGGGTCAGCCCGAGCTTCTCGAGCGGCCGCGCCACGCTCGGCCCGATGCCCTTGAGCCCTTCGACCGAGGCGAACAGCGGAGTGAGCAGCTCGGGGCGCATGGCGGGGTCTTAGCGGCTTTCGCGCGCGAGGCGAACTTGCTACCCGCCCCCGATGCCAGCTTTTGAGAACGATCGGCCCGCCCGCCTCGCCCGCTCGCGCTTTCGCGCGTGGCACCGCGGCACGCGCGAGATGGACTACATCGTCGGCGGGTTCTTCGATCGGCATCATGCCGACTGGTCCGTGCATGAGCTCGAATGGTTCGAGGCGCTGCTGCGCGAGGAGGACCCCGACGTGCTCGGCTGGGCGATGGGAACGCTGGCCGTGCCCGAGCGCTATTCGGGCGCCCTGATGGATGCGTTCCAGAAGCTCGATTACGTCGACACCTCCCGCTAAGCGCCACGCTCACCCGACATGCCCGACCTCGACCGTATCCTTTCGGCCAAGACGCCGCTGACGCTGTCGTCGGTCGCGCGCGGCGCGGCCCCGCTGGTCATGGCCGACCTCGCGCGCGCTACGAAATCGCGCGCGGTGTGGATCGCGCCCGACGAGGCGGGGATGCGCACCGTCGCCGACACCGCGCACTACTTCGCGCCCGAGCTCGAGGTGATCGAGTTTCCGGCGTGGGACTGCCTGCCCTACGACCGCGCCTCGCCCGCGCTGGCGGTCAGCGCGCGGCGGCTGGCGGCGCTTCACCGCCTCCAGGCGAGCCCGGATCGGCCGCAATTGCTCGTCACCACCGTCAACGCGTTGCTCCAGCGTGTGCTCACCCCGTTCCGCATCCGCGAATCGGTGCGGCTGCTCAAGCCGGGGATGGAGCTCGGCCGCGCCAGCCTGATCGCGTTGCTCCAGCGCCAGGGCTATTCGCGCACCGACACCGTGGTCGATGCGGGCGAGTACGCGGTTCGCGGCGGGGTGTTCGACATCTACCCGTCGGGACTCGACCAGGGGCTGCGGCTCGACTTCTTCGGCGACGAGCTCGAAAGCTTGCGCACGTTCGATCCCAACAGCCAGCGTAGTACCGGCAGCCGCCACGAGTTCCTGCTGCTGCCGGCGAGCGAGGCGCTACTCGACGAGGGGAGCATCAAGCGCTTTCGCGGCGGCTATCGGACACGCTTCGGCGCCGCGGCGACCAGCGACCCGCTGTACCAGGCGGTCAGCGACGGGCGCCGGCTCGCAGGGATGGAGCACTGGCTGCCGCTGCTCGAGGAACGGATGGTCACGTTGTTCGACCACCTAAGCGAAGGGGACGTCGCGGTGATCGACGCCGGCGCGCTCGGCGCCGCCGACGAACGCCTGACCGACATCGCAGACTATTACGCCGCGCGCAGCGAAGGCGGCGCGAAGAGCTCGTACCGTCCGCTGCCCGCCGACGCGCTCTATCTCGACCGCGCCGAGTTCGAACGCGACCTCGCCGCCTGGCCGGTCCACCGCGCGACCATCTTCGCCCAGCCCGAATCGGCCGCGAGCCTCGACTTCGACTTCGCCTCGGCGCGCGACTTCACCCCCGAGCGCGGGCGGGGCGACAATCCCTACGCCGCGGCGGCGAAGCACCTCGAGAGCGTCGGCAAGGCCGGGCGCAAGCCGCTGGTAGCGGCGTACAGCACGGGAAGCCGGGCGCGGATCGCGGCGTTGCTCGGCGACCAGCTCAAGCAACCGCCGCTGCTCGCCGACGATTGGCACCAGGCTTTGGGGCTCGCCGCCGCGAAGGGTACCGGGGCACGCGTCGTGGCGCTGGTCCTGCCGCTCGAACAGGGCTTCGCCAACGACACGCTCGAGCTGATCACCGAGCAGGACCTGCTCGGCGACCGGCTCGTCCGCCGCAAGCGCAAGCGACGCGACGCCGACGCGTTCCTCGCCGAGCTGTCGGCGCTCAACGTCGGCGACTACGTGGTGCACGCCGATCACGGGATCGGGCGCTACGAAGGGCTCGAGGCGGTGGTCGTCGGCAAGAGCCCGCACGATTGCGTCCAGCTCAGCTACGCCGGCGGTGACAAGCTCTACATCCCGGTCGAGAACATCGACGTGATCACGCGCTACGGCAGCGAGAGCGAAGGCGTTTCATTGGATCGCCTTGGCGGCGAGGCGTGGCAGCGGCGCAAGAGCCGGATGAAGGAGCGCATCCGCGAGATCGCGGGCGAGCTGATGCGCACCGCGGCCTTGCGCGCGCTGCGCCAGGCCGAAGTCCTCGCCACCGAGCCCTCCGCTTACGCCCAGTTCGTCGATCGCTTTCCGTGGGACGAGACCGACGATCAGGACCGCGCGATCGACGACGTGCTCGCCGACCTGATCGCCGGCAAGCCGATGGACCGGCTGGTCTGCGGCGATGTCGGCTTCGGCAAGACCGAGGTCGCGCTGCGCGCCGCGTTCGTCGCGGCGATGGCCGGGAGCCAGGTCGCGGTGGTCGCGCCGACCACGCTGCTCGCGCGCCAGCACTACGCCAATTTCGTCGAGCGCTTCGCCGGCTTCCCGCTCGAAATCGGGCGGCTGTCGCGGCTCGTGCCGGCCAAGGAAGCCGCGGCGACGCGCGAAGGACTGGCCGCCGGCAAGGTCGACGTGGTCATCGGCACGCACGCGATCCTCTCGAAGCAGGTGGCGTTCAAGCGGCTCGGGCTGGTGATCGTCGACGAGGAGCAGCGTTTCGGCGTCACCCACAAGGAGAAGCTCAAGCAACTCAAGGCCGACGTCCACGTCCTGACGCTCACCGCCACGCCGATCCCGCGGACGCTACAGATGGCGATGAGCGGGCTGCGCGAGCTGTCGACGATCCAGACCCCGCCGGTCGACCGGCTCGCGGTGCGGACCTACGTGATGCCGTGGGACGACCTGGTGATGCGCGAGGCGCTGCTGCGCGAGCACCACCGCGGCGGGCAGAGCTTCATCGTCGTCCCGCGCATCGCCGACATGCCCGACGTCGAGCAGTGGCTTCACGACCAGGTGCCCGAGATCAAGGCGATCACCGCGCATGGCCAGATGACCCCGACCGAGGTGGAGGACCGGATGGGCGCATTCTACGAGGGCAAGTACGAGGTGCTGCTCTCGACCACGATCGTCGAGAGCGGGCTCGACATCCCCAGCGCCAACACCATCGTGATCCACCGCGCCGACCGCTTCGGGCTCGCTCAGCTCTACCAGCTGCGCGGGCGCGTCGGGCGCGGCAAATTGCGCGCCTATGCCTATCTCACCACGCAGGAAAACCGCGCGCTGTCCGAGATCGCCGAAAAGCGCCTCAAGGTGATCGGCGATCTCGACAGCCTCGGCGCCGGGTTCCAGCTCGCCAGCCACGACCTAGATCTGCGCGGCGCGGGCAACCTGCTCGGCGACGAGCAGTCGGGACATATCAAGGAAGTCGGCTACGAGCTTTACCAGTCGATGCTCGAGGACGCGATCCTCGAGGTCCGCGCCGACGCCGCGGGGGTCGAGCCCAAGCGCGCCGGGCCGAGCCCGCAGATCACGCTCGACGCGGCGATCATGATCCCCGAGGACTACGTTCCCGATCTCGCGGTGCGGATGGCGCTCTACCGGCGGATGAACGACGCCGAGGAGCAAGGCGCGGTCGAGGCGCTCGCGGCCGAGATGATCGACCGCTTCGGCCCGCTGCCCGAGCCGACCGCCAACCTGCTCAAGCTGATCGAGATCAAGCGCCAGGCGATCGAGGCGAACGTGTCGAAGATCGACGTCGGCGCCAAGGGCGCGCTGGTCAGCTTCCACGAGGACAGCTTCCCCGAGCCGATGGGACTGATCGCTTACGTCCAGCGGCTCAAGGGCACGGCGCGGCTGCGGCCCGACAACCGCCTCGTGATCCAGCGCGAATGGGGCAATCCCGAGGCGCGGCTCAACGGACTGATGCAACTGACCAAAGGGCTGTCGCAGATCGCGCGGAAGGCTAGCTAGCGCCCGCGGCGAAGCTCACGAAGTCGCCCGCGCTCATCGGCGCGGCGCGCAGGAACCCTTGGAAGCAATCGCAACCTTCGGCCGCGAGCAGCGCGCGCTGGTCCTCGCTTTCCACCCCCTCGGCGATCACCTCGAGCTCGAGCGCGCGCGCCATCGCGATGATCGCGCGCAG
>DATLDS010000020.1:0-3722 GCA_035525735.1 Novosphingobium sp. | reverse complement strand
GGACGAGGGGATCGGAAGCCATAGGCGTCTCTTAGCGCAGCGCTTCGCGACCAAGGCAAGCCGGCTTACCCTCGCTTCGTCGCATGGCGTCTGTGGATAGCGGGGACGACTTGCCCGACCATGCTGCATCTGCGAAACGCGGCGACCCATGGCGGACCCGCGCATCTCGCACATCGCGCTCGACGAGGCGACGATCCTGTGGCGCAACGCCGACATCGAGCAGGAGCGGCGGATCGCGATCTTCGACCTGATCGAGGAGAACACGTTTCGTCCGCTGCGATCTTCCGAGGCCGGGCACGAAGGCCCTTACCGCCTGCGACTGGCGGTCGACGACGGTCGACTGGCGCTGACGGTGGCCGACGGCGACGATGACCCACTCGAGACGATCGTGCTCGGGCTCGGACGTTTCCGCCGTCCGATCCGCGACTATTTCGCGATCTGCGACAGTTATTACCAGGCGATCCGCCGCGCCACCGCGGCCGAGATCGAGACGATCGACATGGCCCGCCGCGCGATCCACAACGAGGCCGCCGAGCTGCTGCTCGAACGGCTCGAAGGCAAGGTCGAGACCGACTTTCCCACCGCGCGGCGGCTTTTCACGCTGATCTGCGTGCTGCATATCAGGGGCTGACGAGACGGGGCGCGGGCGACACCGACATGGCACGAAGCAAGCGGATGGGAGCCGCCGCGCGCCGGCGCTGGCTGGCCTTTGGCGGGTTGTTAGCCGGCCTCGGGCTGGTCGCCGGCTGGTGGGTGGCGGGCCAATGGATGCCCGCCCGCGAACGCTTCCCGGTCCAAGGCGTGGAAATCGCCGCGAGCGACGGCGCGGTCAACTTCGCCGCGCTCAAGGCGGCCAGGGCGGACTTCGCCTACTTGCGCGCAACCTCGGGGACGAAGCGCGATCCGGCGTTCGGCGAGGCCTTCGCCCAGGCGCGCGAGGCGGGATTGCAAGTCGGCGCGGTCCACCGGTTCGACCCGTGCGCCGACGCGGGCGCGCAGGCGGGCGTGTTCGTCACGGTGGTGCCGCGCGACGCCGCGCTGCTGCCCCCCGCGGTCGAGCTCGAGCTCGACGACGTGGAGTGCGCCGCGCCGCCCGCGGAAGGCGCGATGGCGAGCGAGCTGACGACGTTCCTCAACCAGGTCGAGGCGCACGCGGGCAAGCCGGCGATCCTCAAGCTGTCGAAGCCGTTCGAGAAGCGCTATCACCTCGCCGCGATGATCGACCGAAACTTGTGGGTGACCGGCGCCTACCTCGCCCCGGGCTATCCGGGGCGGCCATGGGTGATGTGGACCGCCAACCCGCGGCTGCGCAGCCCTGCCGCCGACGCGCGGCTGCGCTGGGTGGTGGTGCGGCCATGAGCGCCCTTGGGAGCGATTTCGATCGCGACGCGCTGATCGCCGCCGCACGCGAAGCCTCGCGCATGGCCTATGCACCGTACTCGAAGTTCCATGTCGGCGCGGCGCTGCTGTTCGAGGGTGGCGCGGTGGTCACCGGCGCCAACGCCGAGAACGCCAGCTACGGCCTGTCGCTGTGCGCCGAGACGGTGGCGGTGGCCAAGGCGATGAGCGAGGGCCGCCGCGGCGGGCTGATCGCGGTCGCCGTGATCGGCGGGGCCCGCGGGGCGGATGGCGCGGCGACCGCCGGCGTCGACCCGGTGACGCCGTGCGGCCGCTGCCGCCAGGTGATCAACGAGCTCGCCCAGCTCGGCGGGACCGACCCGGTCGTGCTGTGCGTCGGGTCGACGGGCGCGCGCGAGACGACGCTCGCCGCGCTGCTCCCGCTCGCGTTCGGCCCGGCGAGCCTCGCCTAGGGCGAAGTAATTGCGGGCACCTGGGGCCGCGCGACGCGCAAGTAGACGAGCACGACGATCCCGACCACGAACGGGATCACCGAGGCCTGGAGCATCTGCGTCCGGGTGTACTCGTCGCTCTCGAACAGCGCGAAGACGACGATCGTCGCGCCGAGCGCGAACGCGACCCAGCCGATCAGCGCGTCGACCCACGGCGCGCGGGCGTTGAGCGCGGCGATCAGCGACGGCACGCTTTCGGGATGCGTCTTCATCGCCTCGCGAATCGACTTGTGGACCATCCCGGTGGCGATCAGCCCGGTGATCGAGGCGACCACGGCGACGATCGCGGCGAACGCGGCCATCGGCACGAACAGTGGGATCAGCATGACGGTTTCCTCCCCTTTATGACCGCCACCATCGCATCGTCGCGGCTTATTGTCGATTGCGCCGCGCGCGGACTGGATTTTTGCCCGGCCGCCCGCGAAAGCGGGGCATGGCCATTCTTTCCGACAAGTGGATTCGCGAGCAGGCGCTGAGCAGCGGCATGATCGAGCCGTTCGTCGAGAGCCAGCGGCGCGAGGGGTGCATCAGCTACGGCTTGTCGAGCTACGGCTACGACGCGCGGGTGGCCGACGAGTTCAAGATCTTCACCAACGTCGATTCGGCGATCGTCGATCCCAAGGACTTCGCCGCCAACAGCTTCGTCGACCGCAAGACCGACGTTTGCGTGATCCCGCCCAACTCGTTCGCGCTGGCGCGCACGGTCGAGTACTTCCGGGTCCCGCGCGATGTGCTGGTGATCTGCCTCGGCAAGTCGACCTATGCGCGGTGCGGGATCATCGTCAACGTGACCCCGCTCGAGCCCGGCTGGGAAGGCCACGTCACGCTCGAGTTCTCCAACACCACGCCGCTGCCCGCGCGGATCTACGCCAACGAAGGCGCGTGCCAGTTCCTGTTCCTGCAAGGCAACGAGCCGTGCGAGGTCAGCTATGCCGACCGCGCGGGCAAGTACATGGGCCAAAAGGGCGTGACGCTGCCCAAATTGTGACCGGTTGGTTCGACTCTTAACTCACGACCTTGTCATCCCCGCGAACGCTGGGACTCATGGTCGAACCGTTGCGCTTGACGAGACCGCGCGCCATGGATTCCCGCTTGCGCGGGAATGACAATGGTGAGGTAGGAGGCGCCGGCGGGAACCATCGCGGCCCGGCTCCGGTTCTCTCTATAGCGCAGCCAGGAGAGCCCAACATGTCCGCCATCGCCGCCTTCATCGGGCGAATCTTCATCGCCGCGCTGTTCGTCTATTCGGGCGCGCTCAAGCTGTTAAACCCGGCCGCCGCCGAGCAGATGATCACCGGCGTCGGGCTGCAATCAGGCCTCGCCATCCCCGTCGGCATTTTCGAGCTGGTCGCCGGGCTGTGCCTCGCGCTGGGGTTCATGACCCGGCTCGCGGCGATCCTCCTCGCCGCTTACACCGCGGCGACGATCCTGTTCTTCCACAACGACTTCGGCAACATCGAAGGGATGACCGCGGCGCTGATGCACCTCGCGCTGATCGGCGGGCTGCTCGGCATCTTCGCGCACAGCCAGATGCGCTGGAGCTACGATTCGATGCGGCTTACGCGCAAGGCCGAGATCGCGCGGCGCGACGCCGACGCGCAGGTCCACGAGGCCGAGCTGCGCGCCGCCAAGGCCGAGGCGCACGCCGAGGGCTTGCGCTCCGCGCCCGCCCCGGTGGTCGCCCCGGTGATCGAGCGCGAGCGCGTGATCGATCGAAATCGCGACGGGGTCGACGACCGCGTTCAGGCGCCGCCCGCCAAGATCGATACCGACCGCGACGGCGTCGACGACCGCGACGAGCCGATCGATCCGCGTATAAGGCCCTGACGCAATCAGGGAGGGGAACATGGCCGAGTCGCCGCCGCGCGAGGC
>DATLDS010000010.1:0-3168 GCA_035525735.1 Novosphingobium sp. | reverse complement strand
GGCCAGCGCCTGGCCGACCTGGGTCGCGGCGTCGAGCCGCGCGCCGCCGGTCGCCGAGGTGGCCCGCGCGCGGGCGTCGATCACGTCCTTGAGCACCTTGTGCTCCTGGCCGGCGAAGCCCTTGACCGCCTCGACCAGGTTGGGGATCAGCGCGTCGCGCTCGACCAGCAGCGCGTCGATGTCGCCGAACGCGGCCTCGCAGCGCTCGTCGAGCTCGCCGAGCAGCTGGTGCTTGGCGCGCACCGTCAGAAACAGCCAGGCCGCCGCCAGGACCAGAATCCACAGCGGCCAGTTGTCGAGGAAGAAATTGGTGAAGTCGACCGAGCGGCCGAACAGGTTCGTCGCCTCGCTGAATGTCTGGTTCTGAACGTTCATCGCTACCGCTCCCCCCGGAATGCGATGCGCATAGCCGAGCGGTATTTGCCAAAGGCTTAAGGCGCGCACGACGCTGTCTTCGAGCGGCAACCATGGTTGTTCACCGGTTTCGGATGCAACCTTGTTCAGCGATGCGCAATCTCACTGGACGGGAGCGAATTGCGCGTTAGGTTCCGCCAGCCCAGAAGGGTCCATGGGAGAGAAAACAATGCGCAAATCGGTACTTGCGGCCTCGGTCGCGGTGGTTGGATTGGCCGGCCTGGCGTTCGCCGCGGCGGGCGGAATGCGTTCGTCGGGAAGCGGCGGCTTCGTCCTGCTGCCTCAAGGCATGAGCGGCGGCAGCCCGAGCTCGTCGATCCAGGCTTCGCCCGCGGCGCTGGCGGACGACGGCCAGGTGAGCGCCGACGGCAAGATCGCCGACGCCTACATCTGCGTGTTCCGCGCCGGCGCGGTCGGGCGCGGCAACGAGCGCGCCGAAGCCAACCGCTCGGCCAACGCCGGCGGAGGCTCGGTCGGCCACGTCTACAGCCACGCGCTTCAGGGCTTCTCGGTCCATGCCTCGGCGCAAGGCATCGCGCGGATGCAGGCCAACAACCCCCGCATCGATTATTGCGAGCAGGACCAGGTGATGCAAGTCATCGACCCAGTCCAGGCGCAGGGCAAGCCCGGGGGCGGCGGTGGCACGCAACCCGCCGAAGTCACCCCGCCGGGCATCACGCTCGTCAACGGCGGGGCCACCAGCGGCTTTTCGGGCGTCGCGTGGGTGATCGACACCGGGATCGACCTCGACCACCCGGACTTGAACGTCGATGTCGCGCGCAGCGTCAACAAGGTCACTCGCGAAACCTCGCCCAACGATCTCAACGGCCACGGCAGCCACGTCGCCGGGACGATTGCGGGGATCGACAACGACATCGGCACCGTCGGCGTCGCCGCGGGCGCGACGGTGATCGCGGTGCGCGTGCTCGACCGGCGCGGCAGCGGCTCGAATTCCGACGTCATCGCCGGGGTCGATCACGTCGCCGCCAACGGCCGTCCGGGCGACGTCGCCAACATGAGCCTCGGCGGCGGGGTCTCGACCGCGCTCGACACCGCGGTGGTCAATGCCGCGCAGACCGGCGTGGTGTTCGCGGTCGCCGCGGGCAACGACGGCGGCGACGCCAACCTGCACTCGCCGGCGCGCGCGAACGGCGCCAATCTGTTCACGATCGCCGCGTTCAGCCCGCATACCGGGGTCTGGGCGAGCTTCTCCAACTACGGCAAGCCGCCGGTCGATTACGCCGAGCCGGGGGTGTCGATCTTCTCGACCTGGAAGGACGGCGGCTACAACACGATCTCGGGCACCTCGATGGCGACGCCGCACTTCGCCGGGCTGGTGCTGATCGGGTATCGCGACGGCGGCACGGTGACCCGCGTCGCGGGCGACAGCTACGTCATCGCCAAGCACTGACGCCGGGCGATCGGCTGAAACAAAGGGCTCGGCGGGAATCCGCCGGGCCCTTTTCGTCAGACCCGCGCGAGAATGTCGCGCGCGAACGCGGTCAGCGTATCGTCGCGCGCGCCCATCACCACGATCCGGTCGCCGGGGCGGGCGAGCGTCACGAGGCGGTCGCCGCACGCGACGCGGTCGGCGATGTGCTCGGCGGTCCCGCCCTGGTCGCGAATCATCGCGACGATCTCGGCGCTGCCGACCGAGCGGTCGACCGTGCCGCCGAAATAGACGGGATCGCAGAGGATCGTCAGGTCGTCGCGCCCGAGCCGGGTAACGAGCACTTCTGCGAGCTCGCGGCCCATCTTCTTGAGCGGCCCGAACCCGTGCGGCTGAAAGAACGCGAGCACGCGCCCGGGGTGCGACTTGAGCGTCGCCAGCGTCGCGGCGATCTTTTCGGGGTTGTGGCCGAAGTCGTCGATCACGGTGACGCCCGAGGGCGAGGTTCCGACGATGTCGAACCGGCGTGCGAGCCCGGTGAACGAGGCCAGCGCGGCGACCGCCTCGGCGAGCGGCAGGCCGGCGAGGCTGGCCCCGGCGAGCGCGGCGAGCGCGTTCGATAGGTTGTGGCGGCCGGGCACCTCGAGGGTCAGCGGGTGGCGCGCGCCGTCGCGGGCGTCGACGATCGTCGCGGCTAGACCGTCGGCGCGCTCGACGATGCTCCCGGGCAAGATCCGCAGGTCGGCTTCCGCGTGAATCGCGAAGGTCAGCGCCCGGCGCGCTCGCGGCAGCAGCGCGACGCTCTCGGGGTCGTCGAGATTGATCGCGCACGCCTCGCTTGCGGCCAGAAAATCGCCGAACAAGCCGCGTAGCTCGTCGAGGCTCTTGTGGTCGAGGCTGACGTTGCCGAGCACCGCGACCGCCGGACGGTAGAGCGCGATCGAGCCGTCGCTTTCGTCGACTTCCGAGACGAACGCGTCGCCTCTGCCGACCCGCGCGCTGGCGAACGGCGCGTCCGCGGCGACGAAATTCTTCATCACCGCGCCGTTCATGATCGTCGGATCGCGCCCGCACGCGGTGAGGATCCATCCGAGCATCCCGGTCACGGTCGACTTGCCGCTCGTCCCCCCGACCGCGATGCCCTGCGGGGCGGCGTTGAACAACGCCGCGAGCAGCTCGGCGCGGCTCGTCCGCGGGCAGCCTAGCTCAGCGGCACGCACCACCTCGGGAACGCTGTCCTCGACCGCCGCCGAGGCGACGAGCGTCTGCTCGCTGCTGATGATCCCGCTGCCGTCCTGCGGATGAAGCGCGATGCCTTGCGCCTCGAGCCAGGCGAACTTGTCGGCGCTGCGGCCCTGGTCGCG
>DATLDS010000003.1:0-2311 GCA_035525735.1 Novosphingobium sp. | reverse complement strand
ACAACCCGCTGGTCTACGAGCTGTACCACCGCTTCCACAGGCTCGGCTGTACGACGGTGCGGTTCAATTTCCGTGGCGTCGGCCGCAGCCAGGGCAGCTTCGACAACGGGATCGGCGAGCTTTCCGACGCCGCCGCCGCGCTCGACTGGGTCCAGTCGATCCACCCCGAGGCGCAGACCACCTGGATCGCGGGCTTCAGCTTCGGCGCGCTGATCGGGATGCAGTTGCTGATGCGCCGCCCCGAGATCCGCGGCTTCATCTCGGTCAACCCACCCGCCAACATGTACGATTTCTCGTTCCTCGCGCCGTGCCCGGCGAGCGGGATCATCGTTCAGGCCGCGCAGGACAGCGTGGTCGCGCCGAGCGCGGTGCAGAAGCTCGTCGACAAGCTGCGCACCCAGCGCCACATCACGATCCATCACGACGAGATCCCGCGCGCCAACCATTTCTTCGAGAACGAGCTCGACGACATGATGCATTCGGTCGACAACTACCTCGACATGCGCCTCGCGCCGGATTCGCCGATCAAATAGCGCTCAGCGCAGCTCGCGGGCCAGCGGCGCCTCGCCGCCCGGGCCGGGCAGCGTCCAGATGCCGACGTTGACCAGCGCCACCACCGCCAGCAGCACCATCAGCGCCGGGCGCTTGCGCTCGCCGCGCCGCCACAGGAACCAAGCGCCCGCGACGAGCACCAGCGTCGCCAGAATGAGCAGCGAGAGCACCGCGGCGAGCATTTCGAGCTAACGCGCCCCGCCGAGGATCGAGCCGAGCACCCCGCCCAGGCCGCCGCCGAGTCCCCCGCCCAGGCCGCCGCCGCTGCCGCCCATCTGGCCCAGGACCTGGCCGAGCACTCCGCCCAGCCCGCCGCCCGCCCCGCCGCGCTGCGACAAGTAGCCCGCGACCAGCATGGCGAGGATCGGCAGCATCTTCTTGAGCAGCGCCGGGTCGATCCCGCTTTTCTGCGAGGCGTCGGCGGCGACCGCGCGGCTGGTGTCCTTCGAGCCGAAAATCCCGCCGAGGATCGCGTTGCCGTCCTCGACGCGGGTCGGCTCGGGGCCGGTGACGTTGGCTGCCAACCCGCCGCCGCCGAGCGATTCGAGCAGCGCGCCGAGCCCCCCGGCGCCGCCGTCCGCGTCCGCCTTCCGGCCCATGCCGCCGACGATCGCGGGGAGCAGCGCCGCCGCGCCGCGCTCGGCCTGGTCGCGCGGTATCCCCAGTTGATCCGCGATCGCATCGATGCCGCCGCTCGAGCGCAGCATGGCGTTGAGGTCCATCGAACGTCTCCTTCGCAGGCCAAACGCCCGCGGACGCGGTTGGCTCCGGAACCTAACCGCACGGCCGCAGGTTGAAGGGCCGAGCCCCACAGGAGACTACTGATGAGCATTTTCGGCAAGATCAAGGACGCCATCTTCGGGCACAAGGCGCACGCGCAGGAAACGCCGCCGCCGGTCCCGACCAGCGGCGGGGTCGCCACCGCGCCCGCGCCGGTGGCGGTCGACGAGATGGACGTCGAGGCCAAGCTCAACGAGATGGGCCGCGACAAGAACCTCAACTGGCGGACCTCGATCGTCGATCTGATGAAGCTGATCGGGGTCGATTCGAGCCTCGACAACCGCAAGGAGCTGGCCCGCGAGCTCGGCTACAGCGGCGACCTCGACGGCTCGGCCGAGATGAACATCTGGCTCCACGGCGCGACGATGCGCGAGCTGGCCAAGAACGGCGGCAAGGTCCCCGCCGAATTCCTCGACTGACGCCCTGCGCATCCGGCGGTTTGACATGGGCGCGTGACCCCGACAGGTTCGCGCCCATGCAAAACAACGCTTTGTCGCTCAGCCGCCGTGATGCGCTCGGGGCGATCGGCGCGGGGAGCCTCGCGCTGGTGCTCCCGGGGTGCGCCGGCCGCCCGCTGGGTGCGCCGGCGGCCGCCGATCCGGCCGCGCTGCTCGACGACATCGCCTGGCGGCTGGTCGCGCACGACCCCGAACGGGCGACCCAGAAGGGCGTCGACACCGGCGCTCACGCCGCGCTGCGCGGCCGTCTCGGCGATCGTTCGCAAGCGGGCCAGGACGCGTTCGCGGCAACGCTGCGCGCCGACCTCGCGCGGGTCGAAGCGCTCGAAACCGCCACGCTCGATCCGGTCACTCGGACCACGGTGGACGTCGTCCGCAGCGCTTACCGCAGCGCGCTCGAAGGCTTCGCGCTTCCTTATGGCGACGTCGCGGTGGGGAGCTTCCGCAACACGCCGTATCCGGTGATACAGAACGTCGTCGAGTACATCGACGCGCCCAACCTGCTCGACGCCGACCACCCG
>DATLDS010000200.1:0-2440 GCA_035525735.1 Novosphingobium sp. | reverse complement strand
GCTGGTCAAGTGGACGTGGCTGTCGATCAGCCCCGGCAGCACGGTCTGCCCGGTCAGGTCGATCACGCGCGCGTCCGCGCGGTCGGGCGCGACGATCCCATCGCGCACCGCGACGATTCGGCCGTTCTCGACGACGATCGTCGACGGCCCGCGCGAGCGCTGTCCGGGCCGGTCGATCAGCCGTCCGGCATGGATCACGGTCTGCGGCGCGGAGTCCTGCGCCTGCGCGGGAACGGCGCACAGCACGGTTCCGGCGAGCAGCGCGGCGCGAGCCAGGCGATTGAGCGGCATCGGATTCTCCCTGTTTCGGCGCACCTAGCCGTTGCGCTCACGCGCCGTCGAGGACGATTCCGGCTTGCGGCTTGTGCTCCCGGATTTCGGCTTCGCTGAGCCCGCACAGCTCGTGGGGGAAGACCAGCCAGTCGTCGCACTGGTGGACGTAGAAATCGGGCGCCAGCGCGGTGCGGTTGCGCGCCGGCTTGTAATAGACGGTGGCGATGGCGACCGTACGCGGCATGTTGTGGCGGCAGCGCTGCGCCAGCTCGGCCAGGAACGCCTCGATCGAGCGGCCCGAATCGAACACGTCGTCGATCACCAGCAGGTGGTCGTCGGGGCCCAGCGTATCGACCAGGTAGCCGAGCGCGAAGACCCGCACGTGCTTGTCCTGGCGGTCGATCCCCGAATACGACGAGGTGCGGATCGCAATGTGATCGGCCTCGACCCCGTGATAGGCGAGCAGCTCCTGCACCGCGATCCCCACCGGGGCGCCGCCGCGCCAGATCCCGACGATATGGCTCGGGCGAAAATCGGCGGCGAGGATCTGGCGGGCGAGGCGGTACGAATCCTCGAGCAGGCGATCCGCGGTGATCCAGATCTTGGGGGCGCCCTCGCTCACAGCGCGGCATCGATCGCGGCGAGGTGGCGCGCCTTGTCGACATCGGCGAGGAACGCGCCGGTGAACGAATTGCGCGCGAGCTGGACGATGTCGTCGCGGCCCAGCCCCAGCGCGTGCGCCGCGGCGCGGAAGTTGGCGTTGACGTAGCCGCCGAAATAGGCCGGATCGTCCGAATTGATCGTCGCCCGTATCCCCGCGTCGAGCATCGCCCTGACCGGGCTTTGGGCCATCTCGGGAATCACGCACAGGCGCAAGTTCGAGAGCGGGCAGACCGTCAACGTCAGCCCCTCGCGGACGATCCGTTCGACCAGCGCCGGGTCTTCGAGCGCGCGATTGCCGTGGTCGATCCGTTCGACTTCCAGCAAGTCGAGCGCCTCGCGCACATAGGCGGGCGGCCCTTCCTCGCCCGCGTGCGCGGTGACGTGGAGCCCGAGGCTCCGCGCCCGCGCGAACACCCGCGCGAACTTGCCCGGCGGATGGCCGAGCTCGGACGAATCGAGCCCGACGCCGGCGATCCGGTCGAGGAAAGGCGCCGCTTCGTCGAGCGTCGCCTCGGCCGCCGCCTCATCGAGATGGCGCAGGAAGCACAGGATCAGCCGGTGCGTGATCCCCCACCGCGCCTCGCCGGCGTCCAGAGCCCGGGTGATCCCTTCGATCACCGTGGCGAACGGCACGCCACGTTCGGTGTGCCCCTGCGGATCGAAGAAGATCTCGGCGTGGCGGACGTTGTCGGCCGCGGCGCGCTCGAGATAGGCGATCGTCAGGTCGAAGAAATCCTGCTCGGTGAGCAGAACCGCCATTCCCTGGTAGTAGATGTCGAGGAAGTCCTGGAGGTTCGAGAACGAGTAGGCGGCGCGCACCGCGTCGACCGATTTGAACGGCATTTCGACGCAGTTGCGCGCCGCCAGCGCGAACAGCAGCTCGGGCTCGAGCGAGCCCTCGATGTGGAGGTGAAGCTCGGCCTTGGGCAGCCGCGCGATCAGCGCGTCGAGTTCGTTAGGGGTCACGTTCCGACGCTGGCCCACGGCGCGGCGCGGGTCAACGCGGCTTGCGGCGCGTTCCAGTTCCGTTCTAAGCCGAGCGGGTGCCCGGTGCTCTGCCTTACCCCGCGCTCCACGCCAGCCATGGCGGGGTGTGGCTGCGCTCCCATGGCGGCGAGACCAAGGGCGTCGGCAAGGGCGAGGCGATCATGCTCGCCGCCGACACCCCGCTGCTGCTGCTCAACGCGCCGCTCGTGGCGAACCGGCTCGGCTACCCCGACTTGTCGGGGCTCGACCTGCTCGAGCTGTTCGCGTTCGTCCATCCGGCGCGGTTCGTGGTGCCGACGCCCAAGGGCCTGGCGCACGCGCTCGGTCTGTCCGAGCCGGCCGACGATGCGCACGTTCCTCAACTGCTCCACCAGGCCGCGACCGCCCTGCTCGACGCTTGCGCGCGTCCCGGCTGGCCCGAGCGCGAGGGCGCGTGGAGCCAGCTCCAGTCGCTGGCACGGCTGCGCTGGGCCTGGGCCGGGCCGCTTGCGCAAGTCGTTGCCCGGCCCGAGCGCGC
>DATLDS010000081.1:0-5612 GCA_035525735.1 Novosphingobium sp. | reverse complement strand
ACGCGCGCTGGACGGCGTCTGGCGCGCCCGCGCGCGACGTCGATCCGACCAGCCCGCGCCATGTCGCGCGGATCGCGGCCTGGACGCGGCTGCCGCTCGGGCTCGCCAACCGGCTCGGCCCCATGATCGCACGGGGGCTGGGATGAGCGGCGAGATTCTCTTCCTCGCGCACCGCATCCCGTTCCCGCCCGACCGCGGCGACAAAATCCGCTCGCACCACGTGCTCAAGGCGCTGACGCGGCTGGCGCCCGTCCATGTCGCGACATTTGCGGACCACGGCGACATGGTTGAGGTGGAAGCGCAGCTCGCCATGGCCGCACGCAGCTATTGCCTCGCGCCGCGGACCAGGCCGCTGGCGTTGGCCGCGGTGCAGGCACTCGTTTCGCGGCAACCGGTCAGCCTGCCCTCGTTCGCCGACGCGGGGTTGCACCGGTTCGTCGCCGCCACGCTCGCTCGGCATTCGATCGCAACGATCTACGTGTTCTCGTCGCAGATGGCGCAATATGTCCCCGACGACTTCGCCGGGCGCGTGGTGATGGACTTCGTCGATGTCGATTCGGCCAAGTTCGAGGCTTACGCGGCGGCCTCGGCGCAGCCGTTGCGCGCGGCCTACGCCCGCGAGGCGCGGCTGCTCGCGGAATTCGAGACCGCGGTCGCGCGCCGCGCCGACGTCAGCCTGTTCGTCACCGAGCACGAGGCAGCGCTATTCCGCTCGCGCCTGGGGAGCCTGACCGCCGACGTGCGGGCGCTGGGCAACGGAATCGACGGCGCGTGCTATGCTCCCGCGGGCGTCCAACCTGCACCGGAGCTGGCGGGAGTGGGTCCGCACCTCGTTTTCACCGGGCAGATGGACTACCCCCCCAACGTCGCCGCCGCGTTGCGGTTCGCGCGTCGGATCATGCCGGCGATCCGTCGTGAGGCGGCGGGCGCGAAGTTCCATGTGGTCGGGCGCAATCCGGCGGCCGCGGTCGAAGCGCTCGATGGTCCGGACGGTACGCGGGTGTGGGGCGAGGTCGCCGACATCCGCGGCTGGCTCGCCGGCGCCGATCTGGTCGTCGCCCCGCTCGAGATCGCGCGCGGGGTGCAGAACAAGGTGCTCGAAGCGATGGCGATGGGCCGCGCGGTGCTCGCTTCGCCGCAGGCCGCGACGGGGATCGCGGTGCGCGATGGAGTCGAGCTGGCGATCGCCGCGGATGACGAGACGTTTGCCGCACTGGCGTTGCGCTTGCTTGCCGCGCCGGCGAAGCGCGCCGCGATGGGGGCCGCGGCGCGACGCTTCGTGATCGAGCGGCAAAGCTGGCCGGCGATGCTCGCCGAGCTTCCCGCGCTGGTTGGGATCGAGAGTGCGCGTCGTGCCGCCTGAAGCGCTCGCTCTAAGCACACGGCCGGGGATCCCCCAGGCGTGGCGCGCGCCGCTGATCGCGCTCGCCGCCGCGTGGCTCGGGCTCGCCGCGCTGTTCGCTGCCGACTGGCGCGACATGGCCGCGCAGTGGTGGGACATCTCGACCTACAATCACATCCTGCTCGTACCGGCGATCGTCGCCTGGCTGGTGAACTTGCGCCGGCCCGAATTGGCCAAATTGAGCCCGATGACGTGGCCCCCGGGGCTTGTCATGGTTGCGGGGGCGCTGCTGATATGGGTGCTCGGCGGATTCGCGGGGCTTTCGGTCGCGAGGCAGCTCGGCGTGGTCGTCATGCTTCAGGGTGCGCTCGTCACGCTGCTTGGCCCGCGCGTCGCGCGCGGACTGGCGTTTCCGCTGGCCTACCTCCTGTTCCTGGTGCCGCTGGGCGAGGAGCTGGTCCCCGCGCTCCAGCTCCTCACCGCGCGGATGACGATGGGGCTGCTCGGGCTGAGCGGCATCCCGGCCTTGCTCGAAGGGGTGTTCATCACCACGCCGACCGCGATCTTCAAGGTCGCCGAGGCGTGTTCGGGGGTGAAGTTCCTGATCGCGATGATCGCGTTCGGCGCGCTCGTCGCCAACGTCTGCTTCCGCGCCTGGCCGCGCCGCCTGGCGTTCGTGACGGTCGCGGTCGTGGTGCCGATCCTCGCCAACGGAGTGCGCGCGTGGGGGACGATTCTGATTGCGCACTACCGCGGGATCGAGTTCGCCGCCGGGTTCGATCACGTGTTCTACGGCTGGGTGTTCTTCGCGGCGGTGATCGCGTTGGTCCTCGCGCTCGGTTGGCGGTTCTTCGACCGCGCGATCGACGATCCGATGATCGATGCCCAAGCGATCGAGGCCGACCCGCGGCTGGCCCGGATCGGGCGCTTTTCGATGCGCCGCGAAGCCGCGCTGGCCGCGATCGCCTTGCTCGCCATCGCCGCGTCGGGATGGAGCCTCGCCGCGGCACGCCTCGCCGCGCCGGTTCCCGCGCACATTGCGCTACTGCCGGTGCCGGGCTGGCAGCGGGCCGACTACACACCCGCGGAATGGTGGCAGCCGCGCCACACGGGCGCGGCGCACCGCCTGCTCGGGCGCTATGAGAATTCGGCGGGCGATGCGGTCGACGTCTCTTACGCGCTTTACGCGGCGCAAGGCGAAGGCCGCGAGGCGGGCGGGTTCGGCGAGGGCGCGCTGACTCCCGAGACCGACTGGGCTTGGCGCTCGCCGGGCCCGGAGATCGTCGGCGCGCGGGTCGATCGCCTCGCCGCGCCTGGCCCGGTCGAGCGCGTCGCCGCGACCTGGTACAAGACCGGCGACCTGGTCACCGCCAGCAACGCGCGGCTCAAGCTCGCCAACATCGCCGACCGGCTGGTCCTGCGCCGGCGCACCACCTCGGTGCTGATCGTCTCGGCCGAGGAGCGGCCCGGCCGTCCGGCGCCGCGTGCGATACGGCGTTTCCTCGACGCGACGGGCGATCCGGGGGCGTGGATGGACCGGCTCGCGATGCCCCGTTAGGGACGACCGGGCATGTGCGGGATTGCGGGGATTTTTCATTGCGCGACGCCCAAGCCGGTCGATCCGGCGCGGGTCGAGGCGATGTGCGAGGCGCTTCAGCATCGCGGCCCCGACGGCAAAGGCGTGTGGACCGCGCCGGGCGTGGGGCTGGGCTTCCGCCGCCTCGCGATCATCGACCTCGCCGGTTCGGACCAACCGATGGCGTCGGCCGACGGCCGCGCGATGCTGGTGTTCAACGGTGAGATCTACAATTTTCGCGAGCTGCGCGACGAGCTGAAAGCGCTCGGCGCGGTGTTCCGCACCCACGGCGACGGCGAGGTCATCCTCGCCGCGTGGCAGCAATGGGGCGTGGCGTGCCTGCCGCGGCTTCAGGGCATGTTCGCGTTCGCGCTCTACGACCTGCCCACCCGCCGCCTGCTGCTCGCGCGCGACCGCTTGGGGGTCAAGCCGCTCTACACCGCGCGGCTGAGCGACGGCAGCGTCGCGTTCGGCTCCGAGCTCAAGGCGCTGCTCGCGCACCCGCTGCTGCGCCGCGAGATCGATCCGCTGGCGGTCGAGGACTACATGGCGTGGGGGTACGTGCCCGATCACCGTTCGATCCTGGCGGGGGTCGAGAAGCTGCCCGCCGGGCATTACCGCCTGTTGTCGCACGACGCCGCGCCGCCGCTGCCGGTCGAATGGTGGGACGTGAGCTTCGCCGATCGCGCGCGCGGCTCGTCCGCCGACCTCGGCGCGCGGCTGCTGCACCACTTGCGCGAGAGCGTCAGCTCGCGGATGACCGCCGACGTGCCGCTCGGCGCGTTTCTCTCGGGCGGGGTCGATTCGTCGAGCGTCGTCGCGCTGATGGCCGAGGCGAGCGCGGCGCCCGTCACCACGTGCAGCATCGGCTTCGACCGTTCGGGCTACGACGAGAGCGACTACGCGCGCGCGGTCGCCGAGAAATTCGGGACGCGCCATTTCGAGCGCACCGTTTCGCCCGACGATTTCTCCGCGATCGACCGCCTTGCCGAAGTGTTCGACGAGCCGTTCGCCGATGCCTCGGCGCTGCCCACGCTGCGCGTCTGCGCGTTGGCGCGCGAGCACGTCACCGTCGCGCTGTCGGGCGACGGTGCGGACGAGGCGCTCGCGGGCTATCGCCGCCACGCGTTCCAGTTGCGCGAGGACCGGGTGCGCGCGCTGCTTCCCTCGGGTTTGCGCCAGTCGATGTTCGGCGCGGCGGGGCGGCTGTATCCCAAGGCCGACTGGGCGCCGCGCCCCTTGCGCGCCAAGGCGACGCTCCAGGCGCTCGGGACGAGCAGCGAGGATGGCTACGCGCGCGCGTTGGCGATCCTGACCCCCGAGCTTCGCGACGCGCTCTATTCGCCCGAATTCCATGCGTTGCGCGGCGACTATCGCGCCGAGCAGCCGTTGCTCGCGCTGATGCGCGGCGCCCCCGCGCGCTCGGGGCTCGACCGCGCACAGTACGCCGACCTCAAGTTCTGGCTGCCCGGCGACATCCTGACCAAAGTCGACCGCGCCAGCATGGCGGTGAGCCTCGAGGCGCGCGAGCCGTTGCTCGACCACCGTCTGGTCGAGTTCGCCGCGACGTTGCCCGAGGCGATGCGGGTGCGCGGGCGTCAGGGCAAGTGGCTGATGAAGCAGGTCATGCGCCGCTCGCTGCCCGACCAGGTGCTGTTCCGCCCCAAGATGGGCTTCGTCACCCCGATCGCGGCGTGGCTGCGCGGGCCGTTGGCGGGCGAGGCGAGGGCGGTCGCCGCGAGTGGCGCGCTGGCGCGCAGCGGCTGGTTCGACGGCGCGCGGTTGCGCGAGCTGGCCGAGGCGCACGTCGCCGGGCGCAGCGACAACAGCCGCACCATCTGGCAGCTGATGATGTTGGAGCGCTCGCTCGTGCGGCTCGGCGTGCTCTAGGGCGCTTTCACGATTGTCCACTTTGCGCGCCGCTTGCCATAGGTTAGCTTGACCCAACGACGCGTCAGTCGCCGGGGGAGTGTGGGTCGATGAGGGGGCACGGGTGAGCCGTAACGCGCGGATCGCGGTGGTCGCGGGGCTAGGGATCGCGCTGCTGTTCGTCGCCGGCCGGCTCGCCGGGTGGTGGGGCGCGAACGCCGACGAGAACCCCCGCATTTACGGCAACGTCGAGATTCGCGAGGTCGAGCTCGGCTTCCGGGTCGGCGGGCGCCTAGCGCAGGTTGTGGTCGACGAAGGCGACAAGGTCACCCCCGGTCAGGAGCTCGCGCGGCTCGATACTCAACCGTTGCGCGACCGGCTCGCCGGCGCGGACGCGCGCGTCGCCGCGGCATCGGCGCTGGTCGCGCGCGATGTCAGCGGCAGCCGTCCCCAGCAACTGCGTGAGGCCGAAGCCGCGGTGAGCGATGCCGAAGCCCAGCTCGGCGAGGCGCACCGGCTGCACGAACGCCGCCGCGCGCTCGCCGGCAAGGGATTCATCAGCAAGGCCGACCTTCAGGCGAGCGAAGCCGCGCAGACCGCCGCGAACGCGCGCGTCGCCGCGGCGCGCGCCGCTTTGTCGCTCGCCCGCGAAGGCACCCGCGCCGAGGACCGCGCCGCGACCCGCGCCGAGGCCGAGGCGGTCTCGGCCGAGCGCCGGGCGATCCAGACCGACTTGTCCGACACCGTGCTGCGCGCGCCGAGCGCGGGCCAGGTGCTGACCCGGGTGCGCGAGGCGGGGGCGATCGTCTCCCCCGGCGAAGTCGT
>DATLDS010000196.1:0-2447 GCA_035525735.1 Novosphingobium sp. | reverse complement strand
CGACGATCTTGCCCGCGCCCGCGAGCCGCGCGCCTTGGATGACGTTGAGGCCGATCCCGCCGAGACCGAACACCACAACGCTGTCGCCGACCTGAACCTTGGCGGTGTTGACCACCGCGCCGACCCCCGTGGTCACCCCGCATCCGATGTAGCAGCTGGTCTTGAACGGCGCGTCCTCGCGGATTTTCGCCAGCGCGATCTCGGGCAGCACGGTGAAGTTCGAGAACGTCGAGCAGCCCATGTAGTGGAAGATCGTCTCGCCCTTGTGGCTAAAGCGGCTGGTTCCGTCGGGCATCAGCCCTTGGCCTTGCGTCGCGCGGATCGCGGTGCACAGGTTGGTCTTGCCCGACAGGCAGCTTTTGCACTGGCGGCATTCGGGGGTGTAGAGCGGGATCACGTGGTCGCCCGGCTTGACGCTGCTCACCCCCGGCCCGACCTCGCGGACGATCCCGGCGCCCTCGTGGCCGAGGATGCTCGGAAAGATGCCTTCGGAATCGAGCCCGTCGAGCGTGTAGGCGTCGGTGTGACAGATGCCCGTGGCCATGATCTCGACCAGCACTTCGCCGGCCCGCGGCCCCTCGAGGTCGACCTCGACGATCTCCAGCGGCTGCTTGGCGGCGAAGGCAACGGCGGCGCGGGTCTTCATGACGCTGTCCTTATCGGCAGTGAAGCGCCGGACGCTTTATGGCCTCGGTCGCGCTCTGTCACCCGATCGCCGAAGCGTGTCCCGGCGCCCGATCTTGCTGCCTTCGCATCAAGACCCTAGGGGCGGCAGATGAGCGACGCCGCCGAAGCCGTCCACGCCAAGTTCGTCGCGCGGCTTGCGAGCGGCGACTTGCCGCGCGGCGTGTCTAACCTCGGCATCGCGGAGGTCGGCCTCACCCCCGAACGGCTCGCCGCGCTGTTCCGCAGCCAGGTCGCGAGCCGCCAGCTCGACCGCGTCTCGCGCCGGCTGCAAGCGCGCGGCGAAGGCTTCTACACGATCGGCAGCTCGGGCCACGAAGGCAACGCCGCGCTTGCCGAAGCGCTGCGCATCGACGACATGGCGTTCCTCCACTACCGCTCGGCGGCGTTCCAGCTCCACCGCGCGTCGCGGGTCAACGGCCAGACCCCGACGTGGGACATGCTGCTGAGCTTCGCCGCCAGCGCCGATGATCCGATCTCGGGCGGGCGGCACAAAGTGCTTGGGTCGAAGCGGCTGGCGATCCCGCCGCAGACCTCGACGATCGCCAGCCACTTGCCCAAGGCGGTCGGCGCCGCGTTCAGCATCGGCATCGCCAACCGATTGCGGATCGAGGACACGCCGCTCGCGTCCGACGGGGTGATCTTGGCGAGCTTCGGCGACGCCTCGGCCAATCATTCGACCGCGCAAGGCGCGTTCAACACCGCGCTGTGGGCGGCGTACCAGGGCACCCCGATGCCGATCGTGTTCCTGTGCGAGGACAACGGCATCGGCATCTCGACCAGCACGCCGCAAGGCTGGATCGGGCACACCTTCGGCCATCGCGCCGGGCTGCACTACGTCGCCTGCGACGGCTGCGACCTGGTCGACGCGATGCGGGGCGCGCGCGAGGCGGTCGAGTTCGCGCGGACGCGGCGCAAGCCGGTGTTCCTCCATATGCGGACGGTGCGGCTCTACGGCCACGCGGGTTCGGACGCGCAGTCGGTTTATCTCTCGAAGGAGCGGATCGCGCGCGACGAGGATGCCGACCCGCTGCTGCGCACCGCCGCGTTGCTGATCGCGGAAGGCGTGGTGTCGTCCGATGAAATCCGCGCCGAATACGACGAGGCGGAAGCCACGCTGACCCGGCAGGCCGAGCTGGCGATCGCGCGGCCCAAGCTCGAGGGCGAGCGCGCGGTGATGGCGAGCCTGATCCCGCCACGCCGCGAGCCGCGCGTCCGCGCGTCCTCGCCCGCCGAGCGGACCGCGCTGTTCGAGAGCGACAAGGCGCTGATCGACAAGCCGCAGCACATGGCGCGGCTGCTGTCGTGGACGCTCGCCGACGTGCTGCTCGAGCGCCCGCACGCGATCGTTTGCGGCGAGGACGTCGGGCCCAAGGGCGGCGTTTATCACGTCACCGCCAAGCTCCATCAGCGGTTCGGCGCGGCGCGCGTGATCAACACGCTGCTCGACGAGCAGGCGATTCTCGGCCTTGCGATCGGCGCCGCGCACAACGGGCTGCTGCCGCTCCCCGAGATCCAGTTCCTCGCTTACGTCCACAACGCCGAGGACCAGATCCGCGGTGAGGCGGCGACGCTGCCGTTCTTCTCGAACGGCCGGTTCACCAATCCGATGGTGATCCGCATCGCCGGACTGCCTTATCAGAAGGGCTTCGGCGGGCATTTCCACACCGACAACAGCCTGGCGGTGTTTCGCGATATCCCCGGCGTGATCCTGGCGGTGCCCTCGAACGGGCGCGACGCGGTGGCGATGCTGCGCGAGTGCG
>DATLDS010000195.1:0-2543 GCA_035525735.1 Novosphingobium sp. | reverse complement strand
CGCCAGGAATTTCGAGCGGCGCGCGCTGTTGCGCAACCTCGCGCTGGCGAGCGGCGTGGTGCTGCTCGCCGGGTGCAAGGTGATCCCCAAGCGAGCGCCGCAAGCCACGCCCCCTCCCGTCGCGGTCGAGGAGCCCAACGCCTCGACGCTGCCGAGCGACGCGCAGCGCCACCGCGTCGCGCTGCTCCTGCCGCTGTCGGGCGCCAACGCGGCGGTCGGGCAGAGCCTGGCCAACGCGACGACGATGGCGCTGCTCGATACCAACGCGCAGAACCTGCGGATCACCACGTACGACACCGCGGCGGGCGCGCAGGGCGCCGCGGCGCGCGCGATCGCCGACGGCAACAAGCTGATCCTCGGCCCGCTGACGAGCGAGGACGTGCCCGTCGTCGCCGCCGCGGCGCGCGGCGCGCGGGTGCCGGTGATCACCTATTCGAACGATAGCGGCGTCGCCGCGCCCGGCGTGTTCGTGCTCGGCCACGTACCGGCGCAAGCGGTGGCGCGGGTGGTGACGTATGCCCGAGCCAACGGCGCGAGCCGCTTCGCCGCGCTGATCCCGGCGGGCGAATACGGCCAGCGCGCCTCGGCCGCGCTGCTTTCCGCGGCGCGCGGCGCGGGGGCGACGGTGACCGCGATCGAGACTTACGACCGCGCCAACACCTCGGTCGCCAGCGCGATCAACCGGCTCAAGGCCAAGGGCGGATACGACGCCGTGCTGATCGCCGACGGGGCGCGGATCGCGGTGCGCGCGGGGCCGTTGCTCAAGCCGGTGGGCGCCGCCAGCCCGCGCATTCTCGGCACCGAGCTGTGGGCGGGCGAAAGCACGATCCTCGCGTCGCCGGGCCTCCGCGGGGCGTGGTTCGCGGCGGTCTCCGACGCGCGCTATCGCCAGTTCGTCTCGAGCTACAAGGCGCGCTTCGGCAGCCAGCCGCACCGCATCGCCACACTCGGCTACGATAGCGTGTTGCTCGCCATCCGGGTCGCCAAGGACTGGAAACCCGGAACGCTGTTCCCCACCGGCAAGCTCGACGACAAGGGCGGCTTCCTCGGCCTCGACGGCGCGTTCCGCTTCGCTCCCGACAACGTCGCCGAACGCGCGTGGGAAGTGCGCGAGGTCGGCAACGGCACGACCAGCACAGTATCCCCCGCCCCTTCGCGGTTCGGGGGATAACCGAGGCCCCCGCTTGCCCGCTTGAGTCCGCGGACTCTATAGCCCGCGCATGACCGACGACCTGTTCGACAAGCTCCCCGCGAGCGCCGGGACCGATTACGACGGCTCGGCGATCGAGGTGCTCGAGGGGCTCGAGCCCGTCCGGCGCCGTCCCGGGATGTACGTTGGCGGGATCGACGAGCGCGCACTTCATCACCTCGCCGCCGAAGTGCTCGACAACGCGATGGACGAGGCGGTGGCGGGCCACGCCAGCCGGATCGAGGTGACGCTCGACGAGGGCAACCGGCTGACGATCGCGGACAACGGCCGCGGCATTCCGGTGGACGAGCATCCCAAGTTCCCGGGCAAGTCGGCGCTCGAGGTGATCCTCACCACGCTCCATTCGGGGGGCAAGTTCTCGGGCAAGGCTTACGCCACCAGCGGCGGGCTCCACGGCGTCGGGGTCAGCGTGGTCAACGCGCTGTCGAGCCACACCCGCGTCGAGGTGGCGCGCAACCGCGAGCTCTACTCGCAGGATTTCGCGCGCGGGCTACCGACCGGGCCGCTTAAGAAACTCGGGCCCACGCCCAACCGTCGCGGTACCACGGTCAGCTTCACCCCCGATCCGGAGATTTTCGGCGAGGAGGCGCAGTTCAAGCCCGCCCGCCTGTTCCGCCTCGCCCGCTCGAAAGCGTACCTGTTCGCCGGCGTGGAAATCCGCTGGAAGTGTGCGCCCTCGCTCGCCAGCGAGGACGTGCCGGCCGAGGCGGTGTTCCAGTTCCCCGGCGGGCTATCCGACCACCTCACCGAGCAGCTCGGCGAGCGAGAGTGCGTGACGACCAAATTCTTTGCCGGTTCGCAGGACTTCCCGGGCGCCGACGCCGGCCGCGCCGAGTGGGCGATCGCCTGGCCGCTGTGGTCCGACGGCGCCTATAGCTGGTATTGCAACACCATCCCCACCCCCGACGGCGGCACCCACGAGCAGGGGCTGCGCGCCGCGCTGACCAAGGGCGTGCGCGCGTTCGCCGAGCTGGTCGGGGCGAAGAAGGCCAAGGACATCGCGCCCGAGGACGTTGTGACCGGCAGCGAGATCATGCTCTCGCTGTTCATCCGCGAGCCGCAGTTCCAGAGCCAGACCAAGGATCGCCTGACCTCGCCCGAGGCCGCGCGGCTGGTCGAGAACGCGGTGCGCGACCACTTCGACCATTTCCTCGCCGACAACATGGAGCGGGGCAAGGCCCTGCTTGGCCACGTGCTCGAACGGATGGACGAGCGGCTGCGGCGCAAGGCCGAGCGCGAGGTCAAGCGCAAGACCGCGACGTCGAGCCGGAAATTGCGGCTGCCCGGCAAGCTCACCGACTGCGCCAACGACGATCCCGAGGGCACCGAGATC
>DATLDS010000187.1:0-2440 GCA_035525735.1 Novosphingobium sp. | reverse complement strand
TGGCGAACGGCTTGCCCAGCCGCACCACCACCCCGGGAACGCCGCCGTCGCGGACGATCAGGTTCGAGCCGAGCCCGAGCGCCATCACCGGCGTCGCCGGATCGAGGTCGCGCAGGAAGCCTTGCAGATCGGCGAGGTCCTTCGGCTCGAACAGCCACTCGGCCGCGCCGCCCGACTTGAACCAGACGAGCGGAGCGAGCGGGGCTTGCGCGGTGAGCTTGCCCGCCACCCGGGGAAGCGTGTCGGCCATCACGCCGCCCTCGCCTGTTGCTCGCGAACCGCGTCGGCGAGGCCCGCGGCCCACTTGGTGATGTCGCCCGCGCCGAGGCAGACCACGGTGTCGCCGGGCGCGAGCTTGGCGGCGAGCTCGGTCGCGAGCTCGCCCGGCCCCTCGACGGTTGCCGCGTCTCTATGCCCGCGCGCCCTCAGGCCGGCGACCAGCGCCGCGGCGTCGATGCCCTCGATCGGTTGCTCGCCGGCGGGATAGACCGGCGCGGCATAGACCATGTCGGCGTCGTTGAAGGCGCCCTGGAACACGTCCATCAGGTCGCGCAGCCGGGTGAAGCGGTGCGGCTGGACCACCGCGATGACGCGGCCCTTCACACCCTCGCGCGCGGCGGAGAGCACCGCGCGGATCTCGACCGGATGGTGCGCGTAATCGTCGATGATCGCTGCGCTGCCCACCTCGCCGACCTTGGTGAAGCGCCGCTTGACCCCGCCGAAGTGAGCGAAGCCGCGCTGGATCACCGCGTCGTCGCAGCCCATTTCGAGCGCCACCGCGACCGCGGCGAGCGCGTTCTCGACGTTGTGGCGGCCCGGCATCGGCAGCTCGATCCCCTCGATCCGCCGCGTCGCGCCGTCGCGCGCGCGGACCACGACGTCGAAGCGGTTGCCGCCGGGAAACGGCGTCACCGCCTCGCCGCGCACGTCGGCCTGCGCCGAAAAACCGTACGTCACCACGCGCCGGTCGCGGATCTTGGGGATGATCGCCTGGACCTCGGGGTGGTCGATGCACAGGATCGCCGCGCCGTAGAACGGCACGTTCTCGATGAACTCGACGAACGCGGCCTTGACCGCGTCGAAGCCGCCGTAGTGGTCGAGATGCTCGGGATCGATGTTGGTGACCACCGCGATCGTGCCGTCGAGGCGGAGGAAGCTGCCGTCGCTCTCGTCGGCCTCGACCACCATCCATTCGCTGGCGCCGAGCCGCGCGTTCGAGCCGTAAGCGTTGATCACGCCGCCGTTGATCACCGTCGGGTCGATCCCGCCCGCGTCGAGCATCGCCGCGATCATGCTGGTGGTGGTGGTCTTGCCGTGCGTCCCCGCGACCGCGACGGTGCGCTTGAGGCGCATCAGCTCGGCGAGCATCTCGGCGCGGCGGACCACGGGAATGCGTTGCTCGAGCGCGGCGGCGACCTCGGGATTGGTGCGCCGCACCGCGGTCGAGGTGACGACCACCGCGACACCCGCGACGTTGGCCGCGTCGTGGCCGATCGAGACTTTGATCCCGCGCTTCCGCAACCCCTCGACGACATAGCCTTCGGCGATGTCCGAGCCCTGCACTTTGTAGCCGAGATTGTGCATCACCTCGGCGATGCCCGACATCCCGATCCCGCCGATCCCGACGAAGTGGATCGTTCCGATGTCGGTGCCGACGCCCTTCACGCGAGCGCCTCCTGGCCGCTCGCCGCGGTCGCCGGCTCGGCCCGGATCACGTCCATCAGCGGCTCGCCGCCGAAGCTCTCGACCAGGTCGGCCAAATCGCGCACCGCGTTGGGCAAGCCGCAGTTCCACGCGCCGTGCGCGGCGTTGGCGAGCGTTTCGGGCTTGAGCGCCATCGCCTGGATTTGCTTGGCAAGCTCCTTGGCGGTGAAGCCCGGCTGGCGGATCGCCCGCGCGCCGCCGGCGGCGACCATCTCGCGGACGTTGAACGCCTGGTGATCGTCGGTCGCGATCGGCAACGGCACGAGGATCGCGGGACGCCCCGCGACGGTCAGCTCGGCGATGGTCGAGGCGCCCGCGCGGCCGATGAACAAATGCGCGTCGGCGAGCCGGCTGGCCATGTCCTCGAAATAGGCGCCGAGCTCGGCCGGGATGCCGTGCCCCGAATAGCGCCGGCGCACAGCGTCGAGGTCCTCGGGGCGGCACTGCTGGGTGACCTGGAGGCGGTGGCGCAAGTTGGGCGGGAGCATCGCCAGCCCGTCGGGGACGACTTCGGACAGCACCGACGCGCCCTGGCTGCCGCCGGTGACGAGCACGCGGAACAGCCCGTCCTCGGCGAACGCCGGGTACGGCTCGTCGCGCAGCGCGAGCACTTCCGGGCGGACCGGGTTGCCGACGAGGTGAATCTTCGGCTGATGCCTGGGGTCGAGCCGCTGGACTTCGCGATAGGCGGTGGCGATCGCGTCGACGCGGGGGGCGAGGAAGCGGTTGACCCGCC
>DATLDS010000184.1:0-4525 GCA_035525735.1 Novosphingobium sp. | reverse complement strand
CCAACGGCCGGTGGCTGAGGTCGTCGCGGCCGGCGACGCGGGCGTGCCCCGCGTCGTCGGCCGCAACCCCTGGGCGCTTGCGGGCCGGCGCCTCCTGCGCACCCGGCTGGCGCTCGCGGCGCTCGCCGGGTTCCTCGTGATCGTCGTCGCGTCGCTCGCAGCCGGCTGGTACGCGAGCGACGTCGCGCACACCCGGCCGTTCGAGTCGTCGATCGACGGCACGACGCTGATCGACGGCAAGGAGTCGCCGGTCATGGTCGAGGCAACGGGCGGGCTCGGCCTCGGCGAGCGCGCCCTCAAGCTTTACAAGACCGACGAGGGCACGGCGATCTAGCGGCTATTCGGCGGGTTGCAGCTCAGCACGCCTCGCCGGAAGCCGGACCAAGCGGTCTAGCACGCGCGTGACCGGCCCGTGGCGCGCCATCCACTGCCAATAGGCGAGGTATTTCGGGTCTTCCGCGGCGAGGTGGCGCTCTTCGGTCCTGGCGCGCCACCAATAGACCGCGCTCACGCCCGCGAGCACTGCGGTGTTGCGCACCGCGTCGGCGGTCGAGCCCAGGGTCAGGAACGGCAGGCTCGCGCACCACCAGAACGCGTTCTTCGACAAGTAGGCGGGGTGGCGCGTCCACGCGTAGGGGCCGTTGGTCAGCACGCCGCGATACGTGAGGTTCGAGAACCGCAGCCCGAACGCGACGGTCGCCCACGCGTAAACCCCGGTCAGCGCGACCAGTAGCGCGCCCCACGCCCACAGCAGTCGGGGGCTCCCGGCAAGCCAATGGCCCCAGTCGGCGGTGCCGGGATGATAATCGAGCGGGCCGCCCGCGCCCATCAGGATGAACGGCGGATAACAGATCAGCGCCGCGACCCAGCCCGACAGGTAGGGATTGGCGGTGCGAATCTGCGCGTCGAGCGGCTTCATCGTCAGCAAGTAGCCGACCATCGCGATCTGGACGTCGATCACGAACAGCAGCTCGGTCAGCGCGGTGGCCAGCGCGATCGGCTGCGCGGCGATTCCGCTCCAGTCGAGCTCGACGATCGTCGCGAAGCCCGGCGGCAGGATCGAAATCATGAACGCGCAGAAGAACCCCTTCACCGCCCAGCCGCGCAGGTGATGGCGGACTTCCTCGGGGTCCCACGCCTCGCGCCCGATCAGCATCGCGCCGAAATGCCACGCGCCGTCGCGCGGGTCGGTCAGCACGCGATCGAGCCACGGCACGTAGAGAAGCGAGCCGACGAACAGCAGCGGCGCAGCGACGCCGAGCACTTCCATCGCGAACAGGTACTGCCCTTGCCAGTACCAACGTGCGAGCGCGTAGAACGCCGCGATCAGCGCCCACGTCGCCCACAGACCGGCGAGCTTGGTGATCGTGACATCGATGGTCGCCGACAGCGGGCGCTTGCGGCTCCAGTCGATCCCGGTCGAGGCGCGACGATGGACCTTGTCGACCGCGAGCGACCACGCCACCATCGGCAGGCCCGAGAACAGCACCGCGACGAGCGCGGCGTAACGCCCGCTGAGCGGCGCGCGCGGGCCGGGAATTCCCAGGAGATCGGCGACCGAAGCCCATTCGCGACAGACCACGATCCACGCCAGCAGGCCGACGAGTCCGGCGAGGCCGACGCCGACGGACACGTCGCTGGGCGGCCGGGGATCGGCGGTATCAGGTCGTGCGCTCATCGCCCGCGCATAGCGCGCGAACGGTTAAGGCACGGGTAACGCCCTTAACGAAACGCGCTGATCTTGCCGCTGTCGTCGAGGATATAGAGCGTGCCGCCCGCGACGATCGGGGCGAGCGTGACCGGGTTGCCCAAATCGACGAACTCGCTCGCGGTGCCGTCGGCCGCCGCCACCGTGTGAACTTCGCCGCGCGAGTTGGCGACCCACAGCCGGTCGCCGGCGAGCACCGGGCCGGTCCAGAAGATTTCGTCCTTCTTCTTGTCCTCGTTCTTGTAGCGGCGCAGCTGCGAGATCCACCGCACCTTGCCGCTGGCGCGCGCGAGGCACAGCAGTCGCGCGTCGTCGGTCAGCACGAAGATCCACTCGCCCGCGACCGCCGGGGTCGAGATGCCCGCGAGATTGAGCTCCCAGATGCGCTGCCCGGTGACGAGCTCGTAAGCCGCCATGCGCCCGCCCTGGCCGAGCGCGTAGACCCGGCCGCGGTCGATGATCGGGTCGGCGTCGATGTCGGTCAGCGTCGCCACCGAGGTCGCGATGCTGGTCCGCGCCAGCGCGTCGGACCACAGCTGGCGGCCGTTCTCATAGCGATAGGCGGTCAGCTCGCCCGAGCTGTAGCCCGCGATCACCGTGCCCTGCCCGGCGGCGGGCGCGGCGACGCCGAACACGCCGGCCTGGCCTTGCGCGCCGCTCTCGTTCCACAGCGGCGAGCCGTCAGCGGCGTTGAGCGCGTGGATCTGGTTGTCCTGGGTCATCACGTAGACCGCGTTGAACCCGATCGTCGGCGAGCCGCGCAGCGGGCCCGCGGGCTTGACCCGCCACAGCGTCGCCCCGTTGCTGGCATCGAGCGCGGCGACTTCGCCAAGCCCGGTGGTGACGTAGACGCGCCCGTCGGCATAGCTCGCCCCGCCGCCGAACACCGAGCTGTTGTTCTGCTCGCCGCGCAGCGAAGTGCGCCAGCGCTCGTTACCGCTCGCCGCGTCGAGCGCGCGCACCGCGCCGTCGGTGTCGAACACGAACAGCTGGCCCCCGCCGACCACCGGCGAGGCTCCGAGCCGCTGCCCGGTCGAGGTGCCCGGAATGGTCGCGGTCCAGACGCGTGCAGGGGTGGCGGCGAGCGCCAGGTGGCCATAGCTCTTCGCGGCGTTGCCACCCGCCTGAGCCCATTCGGCGTTGGTTTCGGCCGGCGGCAGCACGACCGCGATCGCGGCGAGCGCGGGATCGACCTTGGCGCTGCTCTCGATCCGGCTGAGCACCGGCACGCGGTTGCCGAGCGTCGGGGTGGTCTTGGCCTTCTTGCCGCCGAGCGCGCCGCACGAGGCCAGCGCCAACGCGAGGACCAGCATCAGCGGTGCCGCGGCGTCGCGGGAAAACGAAATTCGGCTCATCGGGCAAGTCCTTGAAACGTCATGGCGCGAGCGCGGGCCCGGTCCCAGGCGCCGAAACTGGCGATTGCGAAGCGGCGCGTTCGGGATCTTCGACCGCGTCGACCCCGAGCAACCCGGCGAGCTGACGGGTCCGCGCGCGCAAGCTTTCGGGCACGTTGCGGTCCTTGGCGATCGCCGCGAACAGCGGTCCGGCGAGCTCGCCGCGGCCCTGCTTGAGATAAGCCGCGCCGACGAGCTCGCCCGCGCTGCCGAAGAATGCGTTCCCGGGGACCGCGAGCGGCTTGAGCCGGGCGATCACCCGCTCGGGCGGGAGCGTGTCGAAGGTGACCGCGACCTCGCGGATCGTGGCGAGGTCGCGATAGGGACCAGGGGTGGCGTCGTCGGCCGCGACCGCCGCATAGATCCTGGCGGCTTCGGCCTTGCGTCCCTGCTCGAGCGCGATGCCCGCGCGCATCAGCTGCGCCGCGACGCGCGCGCCGTCGGGGCCGTCCGCGCCGAGCGGGGCGAGCGCCCTGGCGCCGGCATCGAGCCGCCCCGCCTCGACCTGGTCGAGCGCGACGATCAGGCTTTCGCCGGCCTTCCCCGCGGTCGATTGCTCGCGCTCGCCGTACCACAGCCACGCGGCCAGGCCGATCAGCGCGAGGCCGAGCACCACCGCGATCGTGCGGCCGTGATTGCGCCAGACGTCGAGCAGCTGATCCTCGCGCAAGGCGTCGTCGACTTCCCGCAGGAACACGTCCTGCTGCGCCTCGGACTTGGCGTCGGCCGCCGCATTTGGGCGCGGAGCAAGCGGGTTCGGGCTGGACGGCGGGGAAGTGGGGCGAAGGGCCAAGGGTCGCTTTCGGGAAGGCGGGTTGCGCGGCGCTGTTTAGCGGATGGGTCCGTCTTTTCAATCGTCTTCGCCGGAGCGCCGTGAACCGCCGATGAAGTCAGGGAAAGCCCTCGCGCCGCATCACCCGGGCATAAATCCCGGCATAGCGGTCGACCATCGCGGCTTCTTCGTATTCGGCGCGTGCCTTGGCGCGATTGTCGGCTCCGATGCGCGCGCGCAGCGGTGCGTCGGCGGCGAGCCGATCGAGCGCCCCGGCGAGCGCGGCTTCGTCGCCCGGCGGCGTCACGAACGGCGCGTTGGCGGGCGCGAGCATCGCCGCGATGTCGCCCACAGCGGGGCTCGCCACCGCCAGCCCAGCGGCCATCGCCTCGACCACCGAGATCGGGAACTGCTCGCTGTCGGAAGACAAGGCAAAAAGGTCGAACAGGCCGACGACCTTGGCCGGATCGGCGGCGAAGCCAGGCAGGTGGACGCGGTGCGCCAGGTCCAGACGCAGCGCTGCGGCGCGGATCGCCTCGCGCTCGGGCCCCTCGCCCAGGATGACCAGTTGCCAGGGTTCGGGCAATCCGGCGAAGGCCCGAACCAGCCGCGGCAGGTTCTTGATCGCCCGCAGCCCCGCGAGCGTACCGA
>DATLDS010000074.1:0-8167 GCA_035525735.1 Novosphingobium sp. | reverse complement strand
CTTTTCGATTCCCGTCCGGGAAAAGCGGTTCAGCGCCGCGCGACCTGGCTGCCTTCGTAGCCGCTGCTGCCGGCGAAGCTATCGTAGACCGCGCGCGCGATCGAGGCGATCTGGCGACCCTGAAGCGCGTGGCTCTCGGGCCCGGTGACGAACACCGCGAGCGCGACGCTGCGCCCGTCGGGCAGGCGGATGATCCCGACGTCGCTGGTCTGGCTGAACAGCGTGCCGGTCTTGTGCGCGACCAGCGTCCCGGCCGGAAGCAACGCGGGAATCCGCGTCTTGCCGGTCTGGCAGCGGCTCATAGCGCCGAGCAGCACCGCGCGGCTTTGCGCGCTGAGCACTTCGCCGCGGTGCAGCGCGCCGAGGAGGTGCGCCATCGCCGCGGGGGTCGACGAATCGCGCTTGTCGAGGCCGAGCGCGGGATCGTTCTTCTCGAGATCGTCGCGCAGCAAGGTGGCAATGTCGCGATCGACGCGCTGGCCGTCGATCCGCGCCTGGGCCAGCCAGCGGTTGACCGCGGCGGTGCCGCCGACCGCGTGAAGCAGCGCGTCGGTCGCCTGGTTGTCGCTGCGGGTGAGCGAGAGCTCGATCAGGCTTTGCGCGGTGAGGCTCATCCCGGGGCGGGTGACGATCCGCCCGTCTTGCCCGGTCTTGCCGGTGCCGACGCGCAGCGGATAGCTCGAATCGAGCCGCAGACGGCCCTCGTCGACGCCTTGGAGATACGTCGCGGCGATCGCGATCTTGACCGTGCTGGCCATCGGGAACGCCTGATCGGCGTTGAGCGAGACGGCGCGCGAGCCGCCGATCTCGGCGGCGTAAACGCCGATCCGGCCGCGCGCGTCGGCGACGATCGAGCGAAGCTGCGCCTCGAGGCTGCGGTCGAGCGACTGCGCGGCGAAGCTCGGCTGCTGATAGCCGCTGGCATAAGCCGCGCTGCTGCCCCCCGGGCTGCCATCGCCCGCGTTCGCCGCCTGGCCGTGCAACGGCGCGGCGAGCATCGCCAGCGCGGCGAAGCCGAGACTCAATTGCTTGCGCCCAATTCCCAGCATCTGACCCCAGTCCCGTTCTAGTTTTTAAGAGCAACCCACTCGCGAATAGACGAAATCCTTGTCGGCTTGGCAAGCCATCGGTTCCACGTCCCGTCGCCCCGACGCCACCGCTGGGCTGGATAATGCCGCCGCCATGGTTAACGCTGTGCGAATGAGCGAGCCGAATCATCGATTACTCGCAGGCCTGGCGCGGGCCATGGCGCGCGCAGGCCGCACCGGCGCGATCGCCGCGCTCGAGCGCCTCACCGGTGGCGCCAACATGGAAAGCTGGGCATTCGCGCAGGATGGCGAGGCATTCGTGCTGCGCCGCGCGCCGTCGGCCGACGTGATGGCCGGGCGTCCGCTCGACCACGCCGGCGAAGCCGCGCTGATCCGCGCCGCGCGCGCCGCCGGTGTGCCCGCGCCCGAAGTGGTGGCCGAGCTCGCCGAAGACGACGGCATCGGCAGCGGGTTCGTGATGCGGCGGATCGCCGGCACCGCCTCGCCCGCTCCGCTGCTCGAACAGGGTGGCGAGGCGATGCTTGACGACATCGCGCAAGCGCTCGCCGCGATCCACCGGGTCGAACCGGCGACGTTGGGAGATTTGCCCGGGCTCGACCCCGGCGCCGGGGTCGAAGGGCTCGCCGCGCAGTTCGCCGGCCACGGGGCGAATCGCCCGATCGTCGCGCTCGGGCTCGCGTGGCTGCGCGCCAACCTGCCCGCGCCGGTCGACCCGGCGCTGGTCCACGGCGACTTCCGCATCGGCAACCTGATGGCCGAGAACGGCCGATTGACCGGCGTGCTCGACTGGGAGATCGCGCACCTCGGCGATCATCATGAGGATCTCGCCTACGGCTGCATGGCGGTGTGGCGCTTCGGCAGCGCCAAGCCGGGGTTCGGGCTCGGCTCGCTCGAGCAATGGTTCGCGGCGTATGAAGACGCGGGCGGGCGCGCCGTCGACCCGGCGCGGTTCCGCTTCTGGCTGGTCTATCGCACGGTATGGTGGGCGCTCGGCTGCCTGGGGATGGGGCAGACCTGGCGCAGCCACGCCGACCGCAGCCTCGAGCGTGTGGTGGTCGCGCGCCGCGCCGCCGAGCAGGAGCTCGATCTGCTGCTGCTGCTCGAGGACGAGGCGCCCGAGGCCGAGCGCGCGCGACCTTTGCCCGCGTCGCCGGACGCGCCCCCTGCCCCCCGCGGCGAGCCCGATACCGGCGAGCTGCTCGTCGCGGTCTCAGAATGGCTGGGCACGATCAAGGAGCGCTTTTCGGGGCGCGACCGCTTCGACCTGGCGGTGGCGCGCAACGCGCTGGGGATCGCGACGCGCGAGCTTGCGACGCGCCCGCAGGCGCACGACCGGCCGCTCGCCGATGAGCTGCTCGCCGGCCGCGCCGGCCTCGCCACGCCCGGCCTGCTCGCGCGGCTGCGGCGCATCGCGCTGGACAAGCTCGCTGCCGACGTGCCCAAATATCCGGGGCTCGCCGACGCGCGGGCGAAGTGGGAGGGCTGACCGCCATGGACTTCGACCTGCCGAGCGACCTCGTCGCCTACCTCGCCGAGCTCGACGAGTTCATCGCCCGGGAGATCAAGCCGCTCGAGCAGGCCGACGACAACATCCGCTTCTTCGACCACCGCCGCGAATGGGCCCGGACCGACTTCGAGGATCAGGGCTTGCCGCGGCGCGAGTGGGAAGAGCTGTTGCGCGAGGCGCGCCGCCGCGCCGACGCCGCCGGGCATTTCCGCTTCTCCGCGCCGAAGAAATACGGCGGCAAGGACGGCTCGAACTTGTGGATGGCGGTGATCCGCGACCGCTTCGCCGCCAAGGGGCTGGGCCTCCACAACGACCTCCAGAACGAGCACTCGATCGTCGGCAACTTCCCGTTCGTCGCGATGTACGAGGAATTCGGCACCGAGGCGCAGCGACACGAATTCATCCTCGGCGGGTTCGAGGGCACGCGCCGCGTCGCGTTCGGGCTGACCGAGCCCGACCACGGTTCCGACGCGACGCATATGGAGACGCGCGGCTTGCGCGAGACGCGCGATGGCGTCGCCGGCTGGCGGATCGACGGGTCGAAGATGTGGATCACCGGGATGCACGTCGCCACTCACGTCGCGCTGTTCGCGCGCACCGACGGCAAGCCGGGCGACGCGCGCGGGATCACCTGCTTTCTCGTCCCCAACCCCTCGCCCGGGCTGACGATCGACGAGTATCTGTGGACGTTCAACATGCCGACCGACCACGCGCGGTTCTTCCTCGACAACGTCTGGGTGCCCGACGACGCGATCCTCGGCGAGGAAGGCCGCGGGCTGAGCCTGGCGCAAAGCTTCGTCCACCAGAACCGCATCCGCCAGGCCGCCTCGAGCCTCGGCGCGGCGAGCTTCTGCGTCGAGGAGAGCGTCAAATACGCGCGGGCGCGCAAGCCGTTCGGCCACGACCTCGCGCGCAACCAGGCGATCCAGTTCCCGCTGGTCGAGCTCGCCACGCAATGCGCGATGCTGCGTCAGCTGATCTACAAGACCGCGTGGGAGATGGACCGGATGCCCCACAAGGAGCTCGAGCACGCGCTGTCGGACAAGATCAGCATGTGCAACTACTACGCCAACCGTCTGGTCTGCGAGGCCGCCGACCGCGCGATCCAGGTTCACGGCGGGATCGGCTATTCGCGGCACAAGCCGTTCGAGCACATCTTCCGTCACCACCGCCGCTACCGGATCACCGAAGGAGCGGAGGAGATCCAGATGCGCAAGGTCGCGGCGTACCTGTTCGGTTACCTGGGGCCGCGAAAGGCCGAGTTCGCGGACTTGTGAAGGCGGAACAGGGTGACAGCGGTGACACCGTGTCACCCGCCTGTCACCCTGGCCAAGCTCGCGGATTTGGGCGGGTTTCGCGTCGATTGGCGACGGGTTACAGATGGACGCGCGAGCGCCGGTTTCCGATTTGCAATGCATCGGACAGGGTCTGGCGCGGCTCGGTCGAATAGGAAAATAAAATAACCGCAGTGGGCCTACAGCCCGAACGGCCAGGTCTCGGGCGATCCCCCATGCGGATGCAGGTCGCCGAGCGGGGTGACCGCGCGGGTCTCGTCGAACCACACGTAGGCGTCGAACTGGTCGGGCAGCACGGCCTCGCTGTAGTGGCTCCAGCGTTCGGTCTCGGGGCGGTAGATCACCCCGATGAAGCGCTCGAGCAGCGGCTCGGCGAGGCGCCGGCGCAGCGCCGGGTCGGCGCGGCCGAGATCGAGAAGGACCGCGGCGAACCCGGCATCGTGGCCCGAAGCTTCGTGAAACTGGCGCTCGTAGCTGTCGCGGCGCGAGGGCAGCACGCGCTTGACTTCCATTTCGCCGTCCCAGTCGGTCGCCGCGGCGACGGTCCCGGCGTGGGTGCCGAAGCCGATCAGCGCAACGTCATCGCCCCACTTTTCGCGCGCGAGCTGGCCGATGTTGTGCTCGCCGCGGGCGTTGCCCATGTCGGTCGCGCGGGCGTCGCCGATATGGCTGTTGTGCGCCCAGACCAGTGCCTTGGCCTGTGGCCCTTTCGCCGCGAGCAAGTGCTCGAGCGTCTCGGCCATGTGCGCGTCGCGCAAGTTCCAGCTTTCGGCGCCGCCGTAGTACATCACGCGGTAGTATTTCTCCGCCGAGGCGACCAGCCGCGCGTTCATCGCCGCGTCGAGCGCCGCATCGCCGTCGAGCGCTTCGCTCAGCAGCTCGCGGCACTGCGCGACCACCGCTTCCTCGCACCGCGCATAGCCCGCCGACAGCGCGACGCGCCCGTACGCGGCGGGGTCGGACTGCCAAGGGGTCAGGCAGCCGTAGCGCTCGCGCGCCACCGCCGCCGCCTCGGAGTCCTCGGCGTCGAGGTATTGCAATACCGCCGCGATCGAGCCGCGCATGTTGTAAATGTCGAGCCCGTAGAAGCCGACGCGATCCGGTTCGGCGCGCGTCGCGTTAATCGCGCGCAACGCCTCGGTCAGCTCGGCGATCCGCGTGTTGCGCCACATCCACGTCGGGAAACGCTCGAACGCGCGAACGCCGGGGCGCGGCGACGTCCCGCGGATGTGCCGGTCGATCGCCGCCGCGTCGGGCCAGTCGGCCTCGACCGCGACGATCGAAAAACCGTGGCGCTCGACGAACCGCCGGGTGATCGCGGCGCGCGCGGCATAGAACTCGTCGGTGCCGTGGCTCGCCTCGCCGAGCATGACCACGCGCCTGTCGGCGAAGCGGTCGAACGCTTCGGCGAAGGCCGGATCGTCGATCGCGGGCAGCCGCTCGGCGGCGTCGGCGATCATCTCCGGCAACGAGCGGGCGCGCGCCGCGCGGTGGTCGCTGGCCGCGCGCGTCCCGTCCTCGGCCAGCGCGTGCGCGCCGATCAGCGGCACGAACCGCACCGCGCCGAGGTCGTCGGAGGTCCATTCGTCCGCGCTTACGCGAGTGATTCGGCACAAGCGTTGGACGTCCTCGTCGCCGACCGGGATGACCAGCCGCCCGCCGACCTTGAGCTGGTCCTTGAGCGCTTGCGGAATTTGCGGACCGCGCGCGGCGACGAGGATCGCATCGAACGGCGCCTCGTCGGCCAGCCCGCCGCTGCCGTCGCCCGCGATCACCGTGACGTTGGCGTAGCGGAGCTCGGCCAGCCGCGCCTCGGCCGCGTCGGCGAGCGGCTTGTGCCGCTCGATCGCGAACACTTGATCCGCGATCCGGCCGATCACCGCGGCGGCGTAGCCCGAGCCCGCGCCGACCTCGAGCACCTTGTCGCCCGCCCCGACCTCTGCCGCCTCGATCATCGCCGCGACGATGTAGGGCTGCGAAATCGTCTGCCCCTTGCCGAGCGGCAGCGGGCCGTCGTCGAATGCGAACTCCTTGAGGTTGTCGGGCACGAAGTTTTCGCGCGGCACCATGCGGAACGCGGCGAGCAGCGCCGGGTCGCGGATGCCGCGCGCGGCGATCTGGCGCTCGACCATTTGGGCGCGTTGCGCCTCGGGCGAGTTGCGGCCGAACATCGGCTCAGGCGGCGGCGATCGCCTTGGCGATATCGGGTCCGGGCATCCCGGTCAGCTGCTTGTCGATCTCACCGATCAGCGCGGCTTCGGTCTCTTTGTGATAGTGGCGGCGCATCTCGCCGAGCGTGTCGGGGTCGGCGACGATCAGGAGCTGCTCGATCCGATGCTGGAGCACCGCGCGGTTGAGCCAGCCGGCGACCCCGGCGGCGTGGTCGAGCTTGTCCATCGTGCGGCTGTTATCGCTCTTGGCGTCGGTATCGTGGTGCCCGAAAGCGCCGCTCTCGCCGCTCTCCGAGACGTCGGGCTCGTCCTCGAACTCGAGCGTCGGGTCGGCGCCGCCGCCTTGGCGCATGAGGAGGAAGCGCTCGCCGTCGACCACCGCGACATGAGCGTTCGGGGGGATTTGCATCGGGGGCTCCTTGGCAAGAGTTCCCCCGATGAACGTGCGAAGGCGCGAGTGGTGCCCTAGCCCGGCTTGCGGAAGCGCAGCGTGAATTGATCGGTCTGGCCGCGAATGCTCGCGTCGAACACGTTGGCGGTGCGCGGGTCGGCGGGGCGCGCGTAGAGATCGCTTTGCGCCTCGAGCTTGAACCCGGCGGCGGCGAACGCCTCAATCACGGTCGCCTTGTCGATCCGGTGAAGCGCGTCGGAAAGCGTCGAGCCGGTGCCCGCCGCGGCGCTGTGATCGACCACCACCATCGTCCCCCCGGGCTTGAGCGCGCCGAACAGCGCCCTCGCCGCGCGCAGACCGGTGTCGGTGGGGGCGCGCTTGTTGTAGAGATCGTGGAAGTTCTGGACGGTGATGATCGTGTCGAGCGGCTCGGGCCAAGCCGGCGCAACCACCGAGCCGGCGACCGCATCGACATTGTCATACGCCGCGTCGACCGTGCGCTGGTCGTCGCCGTACTGGCTGCGAAACGCGATGAACTCGGCCGGCTGGAACGCGTAGACCCTGCCCTCGGGCCCGACCGCGGCGGCGAGGATGCGGGTCAGGTAGCCGCCGCCCATGATGTAGTCGCCGACCTTCTCGCCGCGCGTGATCTGCGCGAAGGCGAGCAGTTCGCCCGGCAGCCGCGCGGCGTCGCGCTCGCGCTCGGCGGCGGGGCGCGAGGGATCGGCCAGCGCGGCGGCATACGTCGCGGCGGTGTAGGACTCGTCATCCATGCCGTCGTCCATCGTCGCGCATGCCGAGAGCGCGAGGGCGGCGAGCGAGGCGGCGAGCAGCGTGCGGATGGTCATGGCGATGATCTCCCTGTTGGGGCGAGGAGTAACACCGCCGCCGGGCAACGAAAAGGGCCGGAGGATCGCTCCCCCGGCCCCGTATTCGTGCGAAGGCGTCGGACCTAGAAGTCCATCCCGCCCATGCCGCCCATGCCGCCGCCGGGCATTCCGCCCATCGCCGGCTTGTCGTCGGGCCGCTCGCTGATCGCCGCTTCGGTGGTGATCATCAGGCCGGCGACCGAGGCCGCGTCCTGGAGCGCGGCGCGGACGACCTTGGTCGGGTCGATGACCCCCGCCGCGACGAGGTTCTCGTAAACGTCGGTCGCGGCGTTGAAGCCCTGACTCTCGTCGTCCTCGCGCAGGAGGTTGCCGGTGACCACCGCGCCGTCGTGGCCGGCGTTCTCGGCGATCTGCTGCGCCGGGGTGACGATCGCCTTGCGGACGATGTCGATCCCGCGGGTCTGGTCGTCGTTCTCGCCCTTCATTCCGGCGAGCGCCTTGGTCGCATAGAGCAGCGCGATCCCGCCGCCGGGGACGATGCCTTCCTCGACCGCGGCACGGGTCGCGTGAAGCGCGTCATCGACGCGGTCCTTGCGCTCCTTGACTTCCATCTCGGACGCGCCGCCGACCTTGATCACCGCGACGCCGCCGGCCAGCTTGGCCAGCCGCTCCTGCAGCTTCTCCTTGTCGTAATCGCTGGTGGTGGTCTCGATCTGGGCGCGGATCTGCTCGACCCGGGCCTTGATCTCGTCCGCGCCGCCGGCGCCGTCGACGATCGTGGTGTTGTCCTTGTCGATCGAGACGCGCTTGGCCTGGCCGAGCATGCCGACGGTGACGTTCTCGAGCTTGATGACGAGGTCCTCGGAGATCATCTCACCCTGGGTCAGGGTCGCGATGTCGCCGAGCATCGCCTTGCGGCGATCG
>DATLDS010000180.1:0-11247 GCA_035525735.1 Novosphingobium sp. | reverse complement strand
CTGGCCAAGAAGAACAACGGCTGCATGCCCCCGGGCCAACTCAAGAACCGCGCCCGCTCGGCGTTCTGGGACCGCCCCGATTGGTGGGGTATGAACGGCCTCGGCGACGGCCGCTTCGCTTATTCGGGCGGCCAGCTACTGCGTCTGAGCGACAGCGGAAGCGTGCTCGGCTACCTGCCGCTGCTCGGTGGCGCGCTCGCCCCGGGCAACGTCTGGCCGAGCCAGTACCAGCCGTTCGCCCTGCCCGATTACTACCAGGACTATTACGGGCTCGGGCCCATGGCGAACTACCGCTACTACGACGACGCGATCTATAACGTCGATCCGCAGACCAGCGCGATCACCTCGATCGCGGCGCTGTTGACCGGCGACGATTTCGCGGTCGGCCAGCGGATGCCGCTAGGCTACGACGTCTACAACGTGCCGTACAGCTATCGCGATCAGTACGTCGATGGGCCCGACTCGATGTACCGCTACAGTGACGGCTATATCTATCAGGCCGATCCCTCGACGCAGCTGATCACAGCCGTCATCGAGCTGTTGACCTGACGCGACCGGGCGCCGGCGGAAGGGCCTCTTCCGAGGCTTGGACCCGCCGGCGTCCGGCGCCCCCTGCTCATTTCCGGAAAGGTTCGCCCATGCGACGTCTGATCATTGCCGCCCTCGCTTCGGCCGCGCTCGTCGCGCTGCCCGGCTGCGGGAAAAGCTCGACCGCGGACGCGCCCGAAGCCGCGAGCGACGCTTCGAGCGCGACGCTGGCGGGCGCCATCTCGGGCGCTGCGGGGCTGTCGACGGTCGCCTCGGCGCTCAAGGGCTCGGGCCTCGCTTCGGTGTTCGACGGCGCCGCGCCTTACACGCTGCTGGCCCCGACCGACGACGCGTTCGGCGCGCTGGGCGAGGCCGGGGCGACGCTCAAGACCCCTGAGAATTCGGCGGCGATGGCCGCGATCCTGCGGGGGCACATCCTTCCGGGCTACGTCACGATGGCCGACCTCGACGCCGCGCTCGACGCCGCCAAGGGCAAGGCGGTCAAGATGACGACGATGGCGGGCGACGAGCTTTCGTTCAGCCGCGACGGCGAGGAGCTGACGGTCACCGCGCCCGACGGGTCGAGCGCCAAGGTCGACGGCAAGCCGCTGACCGCGACCAACGGCGTGGTGATCCCGATCGACGCGGTGCTCAAGAAGGTGCCCAAGACGGCCTCCGCGGGCTAACTCAAGGGTTTCACGCTGCAACGTTTCGCGCTTGCAATTTGCGCGCGCTTTCCCGCATGGAAATGGCCGAGTTAATCGAGCCATTAAGGGAGAGTCGACGTGGACAGCTACCTCAAGAACTATATCGGCGGGCGCTGGGTCGACTCGATCGGCGGCAAACGCCACGTGGTGATCTCCCCCTCGACCGAGGAGGCTTGCACCGAGATCACGCTGGGCACCAAGGCCGACGTCGACGCCGCGGTCAAAGCCGCGCGCGCGGCGCTGCCGGGCTGGTCGGCGACGCCGCGCGACGAGCGCGTCGCGGTGATGGAGCGGATCGTCGCCGAGTACCAGAAGCGCGCCCCCGATCTCGCCCGCTCGATGGCCAACGAGATGGGCGCGCCGGTCAGCTTCGCCTCGACCGCGCAAGTCGGCGCCGGGATCGGCGGGTTCCTCGGCACGATCGCCGCGCTCAAGACCTTCGACTTCACCGAGAAGCAGGGCGCGGTCACGCTCGCTTACGAGCCGATCGGCGTGGTCGGGATGATCACCCCGTGGAACTGGCCGCTCAACCAGATCGCGCTGAAGGTCGCGCCAAGCCTCGCCGCGGGCAACACGATGGTGCTCAAGCCGAGCGAGGAATGCCCCGGCAACGCGGCGATCTTCGCCGAGATTCTCGACGCCGCGGGGGTGCCGCCGGGGGTGTTCAACCTCGTCCAGGGTGACGGCCCGGGCGTCGGCGCGGCGATCGCGGCGCACCCCGACATCGAGATGGTCAGCTTCACCGGCTCGACCCGCGCCGGCATCGCGGTCGCGGTCGCCGCCGCGCCCACGGTCAAGCGCGTCCACCAGGAGCTCGGCGGCAAGTCGCCCAACATCGTCCTGCCCGACGCGGTCTTTGCCGACGTGCTCCCGCCCACGGTCCAGGGCGTGCTGGTCAACACCGGGCAAAGCTGCATCGCGCCGACCCGCATCCTCGTCCCCAAGGAACGTCAGGCCGAGGCCGCGCAGTTCGTCAAGCTGATGTTCGAGGGCACCAAGGTCGGCGACCCGCTGGCCGAGGGGATGCACATCGGCCCGGTCGTCAACAAGGCGCAGTTCGACAAGATCCAGGGCCTGATCCAGTCGGCGATCGACGAAGGCGCGACGCTCGAGACCGGCGGCACCGACCGCCCGGCCGACCTCAACCGCGGCTACTACATCAAGCCGACGGTGTTCTCGGGGGTCACCCCCGACATGCGGATCGCCAAGGAGGAGACGTTCGGCCCGGTCGCCACGCTGATGCCCTACGACAGCCTCGAGCAGGCGGTAGAGATCGCCAACGACACCGACTACGGCCTCTCCGCGGTGATCTCGGGCGATCCCGCCCAGGCCGCCGACATCGCCCCGCAGCTGCGCGCAGGAATGGTCGCGATCAACAACTGGGGCCCATCGCCCGGCTCGCCGTTCGGCGGCTACAAGCAATCGGGCAACGGCCGCGAGGGCGGGCTGTTCGGGCTGAAGGACTTCATGGAGGTCAAGGCGATCAGCGGGTTGCCGGCCTGACTGCGACGCGTTGCTGCTACCGATGACCGGCGGCGCGTGTCGCGTCGCCGGTCGTCTTTCTCACCAGTCAGCGAAGCTGGAAAAGATTGAACTGCGCGGCATCGAGGCCAAATCGTTGCACCAGGGGATCGCGGTGCCTCGGCTCGCGCGCGACGAGGCTGTATCCCGCCGCTTCGAAAACCGCCTCCATGTCCTGCCGATCGTTGGTCAAGCAGCGCGGCTCTCCGGTCGACGCGACCGAATTGGGGACCACCATCAGGTATCGAACCCCGGCCTTGGCGAGCCGCCCGATCCACCACTCGACGGCTTCGATGCGGCACTCGGAAAAACTGTGAATGTTCGTCGCGATGTCGACGTTCGTGGATCCAAGAAAATCGTCGACTTCATCGAGCGGAACAGTCACCGCCGAGGAGTTCCGATGCGCCAGATAATGTTCGCAGAGAAAGGTCGAAGTAGCAAACGCGTCGGTGGCATAGACAAAAGCTTCGACGGTTTCGGTCATGCGGTAAGCAAGTCGGCCGTAACCGGCGCCGACGTCCAAGACGGAAAGCGGTTTTTCGCCAAGTCCGACATGCCGACGGAGGAAATCGATTTCCCCGACCGAGTCGAGCAAATCTCGCGAAACCAGCCGGCCATCGACCTCGATGGTGAGCGCGCCGAACGCGCCATCCTCATTCATTTTACGAAGAAGGTCGGCGCCGGTACCTGATTTCAGATAATAATAGCTGAGGGCGTAGGCGAGATCGTTGCCATTGAGCCCACCTCGTTGCCATACATACTGGTTGTCGCCGCGATATCGGCTTAAATCTTCGGCTGAAACCTTACCATTTACCCAGACGAAGGGGGTGGTCACGGTTGGGTCAAATCTTCCGTAGCGCAGTTCCAGGTCGGCAAGTCGCGCATCGTCGTTGGCCGGGCCTCCCGCACTATCGCCAGGGGTTACGAGGCTTTCCGACGCATTTATCTGCCAAGGATAGAGCGAGCTCTTTTGAGACAGCTTGGCGTCGAGGAATTTGCCCACAAGAACGTCGGCGGCCTCACGGGTTCTGCGTCTCAGAGTCATGGCTCATCCATTCCGGCTCGTAGATCACCTCAATTAAATCGTGATTTCCGACGATTCGATGAAGGGGCGCGATCTTTTTCAAGCGCGTGTCCGCTTTCACCCCCTTGCGGCCGCCCAATCCGTCAATAATCCTTGCTCACCCGCACGTTCAGGCTCTCGTTGCCCACGGTCGAGATGCTTGCCAGCAGCGCCAGCCAGCGGGTGATGCGGAACTCGACGCTGGTCGCGCTGTAGCCCTGGCCGTCGGTGACGATCTCGGCGAAGAACCGCCGGCCGAAGTACTTGCCCACCGCGATCGAGGTGCCGCGCCCGGTGATCGGGTCGGCGCCGACGATGCGCAGCCGGTCGAGCCCGATCGCGCTCCTCAGCTTGTTGATCGGGTCGAGCCCGCCGCCGCCGCGCAGGCTGGCCACCGCCGCGCCGAGCTGGAGCGCCTCGACCGCCGAGATCTGGGTGATCGAGCTGCCGAACAGGATCCGGCTCAGCACTTCCTCCTCGGGCAGCGCGGGGGTGGAGGTGAAGGTGATCAGCGGGACCTGGGCGGTGCCCTGGATCGCGATCCGCGCCTCGAGCCCTTCAACGTCGGCTTCGGCGGCGATGTCGAGCTGCGGGTCGGGCGGGGTCTCGCCGACGAAGCGGATGCGGCCCCGCGTCAGCTCGAAGCGCTTGCCGGCGAACTCGTAGCCGCCGCGCACCAGCTCGGCGGTGCCGAAGATCTGCGGGTTGTTGACCGCGCCGCGCAAGCGGATGTCGGCGCCCCACTCGCTGTCGAGCCCGAGCCCGCGGACCTCGACCCGGTTCGGGGCGCGCGCGTCGACCAGGTAGCGCCACTGCGTCGCCGCGGCGCGCGGCGGGGCGATGTCGGCGCGCTGGTTGACCTCGCGCGTCTTGATCACGGGAAGCGCGGCGGGGCCGGCGGCGCGGCCGAGCTGCCAGCGCGCGCGCTCGACCGAGAGCCGCCCGGCGAGCGTGCCGCGGACCCCGTCGGAGACGATCCGCAACGGCCCGGTGACGCGCGCCGCCATGTCGTCGCGGTCGATCAGCAGCGCGTCCTTGGCCGACAGCCTGAGGTCGATCGCCGGCCCGCGCGTGCCCAACCCGGCGAGGTCGACGCTGCCGCTGCCGGCGATGGTGCCGCCGCCGTCGGTCGAACCCGAGAAGCGCGAGAGGAACAGCCGCGAGCCGGTGAAGCGACCGCGCGCGGTGACGTTGTGGATGTCGGTGCCGGTGGTGGCGCTTTGCACGCGCAACGCGCTCGAGGCAAGGCTGCCGCGCACTTGCGGACGGTCGAGGCTGCCGGTGACGTCGGTGGCGAGCGCGAGCGGGCCGGTAAGGTCGAACGCCTCGACCCCGGTCAGCCGCCACAACGCGTCGGCCGGGCCGTCGTAGCGCAGCTGCGCGACCAGCGCGCCGGCGCGCAGCCGCGCGCCCAGCGCGCCGCCGCGCGGCAGCCCGGCGATCCGCGCCTGGAGTCGCCCGCGCGTCTCGCCGTTCTCCTTGATCACCGCGCGGGTCTCGAGCCGGTCAGCCGAAAGCTGCGCGACGAGCGCGAGGTCGACCGGGCGCGAGGTGAGGATCAGCCCCGAGCGGGTCAGGCCCGAGACCATCAGCCGCGCGCTGCCGGTCGGGGTTCCGCCCGGCGTCGCGCGATACTCGACCGTCCCCGAGGCGCTGCCGCCGAGGCCGAGGTCGGAGATGAAGATGTCGGCGGCCGACAGCGGCATCCGGCTCATCTTGAGGTCGAGCTCGGTGGGTCCGCCGAGCACGTGGCCCGAGGCGATGACGATCCCGCGCCCGAATCCGATCTGGGTCGGCGCAAGCCGCCAGCCCTCTCCCTCGCGCGTCAGCACCGCGCGGCGCGGCATCGAGATCCGCCGCCCGGCGAACTCGCCGCTCGCCAGCGCGACCACGCGGCCGGGCGAGACCTGTCCGGTCCCGGTCAGCTCGAAGCGGCTGCCGCGCCGCCCCGAGATCGCGGCGTTGACCGTGCCGCTGCCGTTCTCGAGCTTGGCGTTGGCGGCGAGCCGCCCGATGAACAAGCGCCCGCTGGCGATGCCCTCCCCGGTCAGCGTCGCGTCGATCGTCGAGCGGCCCTTGGCGAGGAACCCGGTGGCCTCGAGCCGGCCGCGCGCGATCGACAACGGCGTGCGCCCGCCGAAGCGCGCGTGGTCGGCCGAAATCAGCGCGGCGATCCGCTGGCCGCCGCCCTGCGGGTCGATCCGCACCGTCCCGTCGAGCCCGCCGCCGTTCAAAGCAAGGTCGCCGCTCACCCCGCCGCCGCGCGCGATCAGAAGCTGGCCGGTGACGTTGGTCTGCCACACCTTGAACCGTTCGATTCCCAGCCGGGTCGGCCCGCCGGGCGACGAGAACAGCCCGAGCGTGCCGTCGAACGGGCCGAGCCGCGAGCCCCCCGAGGTCTCGATCCGGAACCCTTGCGGAATCGGCGAGAGCGCGACGCGGACGTTCTCGAGCCCCGCCGCGGGATAGGGGCTGGCGAACACCAGCACCGCGCTCGGCCCCGTCTCGCCGAGCGCCGCCTCGACCGTGAACGGCCCGTAATCGACGTGCCGCCCGCGGCCCGCCAACGTGGTCCGGCCATTGGCCAGCCGCCGCCCGTCGATGGCCAATGAAAGTTTCGTCGCGGTCAGCCGCGCGTCGCGAAACAGGATCGGCGCGTTCTGCGCCAGGCTCACCCCGCCGCGGAAGCGGATGTTGCCGCCCGCGAGGCTGGCGAGCGTGGCGTTGTCGATCCGCGTCATCCGCCCGACGAGGTTGGCCGCGAGCTTCCACGGCGCGCCGCGGGCGAGGTCGAAGCGCACCTTGGCCTCGGCGTCGACCAGCCCGAGGTTGGGCAACGCGAAGCCGCGCGCATTGACCGGGCCTGACAGCGCATAGCTTCCCGCCGCGGTATCGCCGCGCAACGCGAGCCGTGCCGAGAGCCCGCGCAAGTCGAGCGCGAAGTTGTCCGAGGTCAGCTTCGAGCCCGCCAGCACCAGATCGCCGCGCAAGCTCGCGCCGGCGAGCCGCGGGTCGAGCTGCGCATTGCCGGTGACCACGCGCGCCGCGGTGAGGTCGAGCGGCAGGCGCAGCCGCGTCCCGTCCCAGTGCGCCACCCCTGCGGTGCGCACCGCTTGCGCGGTGATCGTCCCCGACCTGACCCGGTCGACGGTCAGCAAGTGGTCGATCGACAAGTCGCGGAACGGCCCGTCGAGCGTCGCGGTAAGCTGCGGGTTGTCGAGTTCGGGCGATTTCACCAGCAGCCCGGGCCTGGTCAGCGCGAGCTTGGCCAGCAGGCCGTCGAAGCGGTTGCGCGCGAAGTCGATCCGCCCCCCGGCGTTGAGCCGGAACGCCGCGCCGCTGCCCGACAGCCGCCCGTCGAGCACGCTGTCCTTGAAAGTGCCGTCGAACAGCAGCGACAGCGCCGGGCCGATCGCCTGTCTGGGCAAGCCTTTCAGCAACCCGTCGGGATAGGCCTGGCCGAGCGCCGAGTACCGCCCGGCGCGGTTCTTGAGGGCGAACGAGGCGAAGGTCTCGCGGTCCTGCGTGACGTAGAGCCCGCCGTCCCAGTCGCTCCACTTGCCCTTGCCGAACACCCGCGCGCGGACGTCGCTGTCGGCGCCCGCCAGCCCGGCGAGCAGGCCCCCGCGCGGCGCGCGATAATCGAGCGCGAGGTCGAACTTGTCGCGGTCGGGCTCGGCATCGACGAAGGCGACCAGCCGGTCGGTCCCGCCGAGCTTGCCGTTGACGTCGAGCAGAAGGCGCCCGCCGCGGATGTCGGCCTTGGCGACGAGGTCGACCCGGCGGCGGTCGCCGACCACGGCCTCGGCGATCGTCAGGTTGTCGACCACCAGGCGGTCGACCTTGATGTCGAACTGCGGGAGGATCGGCGCGTCGGGATCGCCCGGGCGCAACCGCGGCAGGCGGCGCAGCTCGCCGCGGTGAAGCACCAGCTCGCGCACGTCGAGCCCCGAGCGGAGCCAGGCGAACGGCCGCCACTCGAGCTCGGCGACGGGCACGGTGAGGAACACCCCCTCGGGGTCCTTGAACACGACGTCGTGGAGGATCGCGGCGTCGTAGAGCGAGCCCTCGATCCGCCCGATCTCGATCCGCAGCCCCGATTCGGGCGAGATTTCCTCGATCCGGTCGATAATGAAACGGTGGCCGATCTGGCTGTCGAGCACGACGAACAGCGCGGCGAGGCCGATCAGCGCGGCGGCGAGCAGCGCCGCGCCGCGGGTGATGACATAGCGCCGCCAGTCGCGCCGCGCCCGGCCGGGCGGGGGCGCGGGCTCGCCGGTCAGTGGATCCTCTGGCACTAGAACGCCTGGCCCAGCGCGACGTAGACCCCGATCCGGCTATCGCCGGGGCGCGGGTTGAGCGGGGTGCCGACGTCGATCCTGAGCGGTCCGAAGTTGGTGTAGTAGCGCACCCCGATCCCCGCGCCGAAGCGCAAGTCGCGCAGGCTCGGAGTGGTGGTCTCGTCGACCGCGCCGGCGTCGACGAACGGCACGAACGCCAGCGCGCCGCCGAACAGCCCGGTGCGCACCCGCGCCTCGAACGACAGCTCGGACAGCGAGCGCCCGCCGCTGGGGTCGCCCAGCGTGTCGCGCGGGCCGATCTGCTGATAGCCGTAGCCGCGCACCGAGCCGCCACCGCCCGCGTAGAACCGCCGCGACGGAGCGATGTCGGAAATCCCCGCGCCGGTGATCGTCCCCAGCCGGCCGCGCGCAGCGAGCACGATCCGGTCGCTGACCGGCTGGTAGTAGCTGCCGTCGAGCTGCGCCTTGATGTAAGTCGCGCTGCCGCCGTTGTTGATGATCGAGTACTCGGGCGAGACCCTCAGCCCGACGCGGAAGCCGCGGCTCGGATCGAGCAGGTCATCGCTGGCGTCGAGCGCGATCCGCCCCGGCAGCGCGCCGATGAAGAACGTCTGGCGCGGCGATTGGACCCCATTGACCGGGCCCTCGCGCTCGCCGGTGGCGACCGCCTCGAGCCCCAAGGCGTATGTCCAGCGCTTCTGATAGATGATCGTCGACTGACGCTCGAAATTGGCGAGGAACGACACCGTGCGCGCATCGAACGCGTCGCGGTCGACCGTCTGCGCGTAAAGGTCGAGGCTGAGCACCTTGTCGCGCCCGGTGAAGTTGTTGCGGCGGAAGGTCACCCCCGCGAGCTGCTCGCGCGTCCCCGCGACCCCGCGCACGCGAAACAGGCCTTCGGGCGGAATGAAGTTGCGGTGCTCCCAGCTCGCCTCGACGCGGAAGCCCTCGCCGCTCGAGAACCCGGCGAGCCCCGCGATCGTGCGCAACGGCGCCTTGGTCATCGCCACGTCGAGCGCGACCGTGCCGGGGTCGCCGGGAGCCGGCTTCTCGACCTCGCGCGGGGTGACCGTCACGGTCGAAACCAGCCCGGTGGCGAGGATCGCGCGGCGCAAGTCGTCGACTTTCGAGCGCTGGTAGATCTCGCCCGCGTCGAATCGCGCGATCCGCCGCAGGTGCTTCGAGCTGAGGAATTTGGGCAGAGCGCTGACCACCTCGCCGAACGCGTACTTGCCCCCCACTGTCACCGGCTGGTTGAGATCGCCTTCGCGCCGGGCGTGATCGATCAGCAGGTCGGGGTCGCCGAGCTCGGCGAAAGCATAGCCGGTTTCGCCGAGCTCGACCGTCAGATCGGCGCGCTCGGCGACGATCGCATCGGCGTTGACCGGCTCGCCCGGCTCGAGGTCGAAGCTGCCGCGCAGCCGCGCGTAATCGTCGCCGGTCGCCTCGAGATCGCCGAGCGCAATCTTGCCGAACAGGTATTGCGGGCCGGGGATCACGTCGAAGCGGACCTTGACCGCGGCGAGCGAGGGCGGCGCGGCGCCGGCCTCGCCGGGCTGGAATCCGCCGATGCTCTGATAGACCTCGGCGTCGTAGTAGCCGTAGACGCGCAAGGTGCGCAGCAGCAGGTCGCGGTCGGCGCGCGCGCGGCGGGCGAGCTGGGCGATGTTGTCGTCGTCGTCGCGCAAGCGGCGCAGCGACGACAAATCGGCGAAGCGGTTCTCGATTCTTCCGCGATCCTCGACCGCGATCTCTGCCGGAAACGCCAGCTCAACACCCTTGCCGAGATCGCTCAACTGCGCGTCGGCGAGCCTCGGCGCGGCTTCATCGCCGCTCACCCCCGCCGCCGCGAGCTCGGCCTCGACGTGCTTTTCGGCGAGCTCGATGTCGGGCTCGGGGGCGAGCGGCTCGAGCGGCGTGAGCTCGGCGTCGTCGGGCCAGGCAAGCTGGAAATCGGGCAGCGGCGCGAGCGGCGAGGCCGGATCGAGAGCTTCGGCTTCTGCGGCGGCCACGCCGTTGGGGTCCGATTGCGCCGCGGGCGTTTCGCCCACCCACGCGTCGGGATCGCGCACCGCACTGTCGGGGATTAGCGCCTCGAGCTCGGGATCGGCCTCGGTCGACTGGGCAAACGACGCGACAGGAGCAAAAACAAGCGCGCCACCGGCCAGCAGGTACGAAAGCGCGGCGCGGACCACGCCGCGAGGCCTAGTCGACCAGCCGGTACTGATCCTGGCCGCCGGGGACACCGTCCTTGCCAAGGCCGTCGAACAGCGGGCGGTCGTCGCGGCGCATCGCGGCGGCGCGGCAGATGGCGGCGGACTGGTCGGCGGGATCGAAGCGCTCCCACCCCTCGCGGCCGAGCCGCTCGAGCGGGCGATAGCGGACCTTGTACTGCATCCGCGCCGAGCCTTCGACCCAGTAGCCGAGGTAGACGTAAGGCAGCTCGCTCCGCGCGGCGCGCAGGATGTGGTCGAGGATGATGAAATTGCCAAGCCCGGTGCGTGTCTCATGCTCGGGGTCGTAGAAGCTATAAATCATGCTAAGGCCGTCGCCCTGCTGATCGGTGAGGCACGCGCCCACCAGCTTGCCGGGCACGACCCCGTCGCCCGGCTCACGATATTCGATGACGTAGCTCTTAACCGGCGTGTGCTCCACCATGTCGGCAAAGTCCATCTCATCCATCGTCGCCATGCCCCCGCCAGGGTGGCGCGCGGCGAGATAGCGCTGGAGCAGCTCGAACTGCTCGGGCGTCGTCCAGGTCTTGCACGCCGAGACCTCGAGGTCGGCGTTGCGCTGGATCGTGCGCCGCTGGGTTGCCGAGGGGGTGAACTCCTCGGCGACGACGCGGACCGAGACGCACGCCTGGCAATCGAGGCACGACGGCCGATAGGCGACCGTCTGCGAGCGGCGGAAGCCGATCCGCCCGAGCGCGTCGTTGAGCGAATCGGCGTGCGCGCCCTTGAGCTCGGTGAACACCTTGCGCTCGCTACGGCCCGGCAGGTACGGACACGGCGCCGGGCTCGTCACGAAGAAACGGGGGAAGCGAACGGGCGCCGTCACGGGTCGGAACGATCCTTGGCTTGGTGGGGTCAAGCAACTTCTTCGATGACTATGGCGAAAGGCGGGG
>DATLDS010000179.1:0-7843 GCA_035525735.1 Novosphingobium sp. | reverse complement strand
CTCGAGCCTTCGGGCCCGCCGCCCGCCGCGAGCGACGACTTCCTCGACCAGGCGACGGGGCGCGGCGCGCCCGTCGAACCGAGCGCGCGGGTCGGACCTGGCACGCGGGCGCCGCCCGGGTCGCGGCCCAGCGCGACGCCGGGCCTGCGTCAGCCGGTGACGCCGCCGCGAGGCGTGCAGCCTTCGCCCACCCCGCGGCCGTGAAGAATGGCGTTGGAATGAGATTTCCAACGCCGATGATCCGCACTAGCAACTACCCTGCGTTTTATTCGAAAGGATCGCCGGTGCTTCGTCACGCCCTGATCGTCACGCTTCTCGCTTCCGCCGCCCCCGCGCTCGCCCAGACCGCCGCGCCTACCGCCGCGCCCAAGCCCGCGGCGCTCACCGCCGAAGGGGTTCCGGCGATCCCGCTCGATCTCGCCCAGCGCACGCGGCCTTATCTCGAATCGCGCAGCGCCGGGTTCGCCGGGTGGGACCCCAAGACCCGCGCGGTGCTGATCCAGACGCGCTTCGGCAACACCGCGCAGCTTCACCGCGTGGCGATGCCGATGGGCGCGCGCACCCAGGTGAGCTTCGAGGCCGAGCCGGTCGGTGGCGGCTACGCGCCCGAAAAGGGCGACGTGCTGCTGGTCCAGAAGGACACCGGCGGCGACGAGTATTACCAGCTCTACACGCTCGACCAGGGACGCCTCTCGCTGCTCACCGACGGCAAGAGCCGCAACGAGGGCGGCGCGTGGTCCGACGACGGCGAGCTCGTCGGGTTCAGCTCGACCCGCCGCAACGGCGCCGACAGCGACCTCTACGTGATGAACCCGCGCGACCCGGCGTCGAGCCGGATGGTCGCGCAGGTCAAGGGCGGGGGCTGGGCCATCGTCGGGTTCATGCCCGACAAGGCCAGCGCGATCGTCGCCGAGTACATCTCGGTCCAGAACGTCGATCTCCACCGCCTCGACCTCGCCAGCGGCACGATGACCCCGATCGGCGACACCAAGGCCGACATCGCCTATGGCGCCACCCGCATCGCGCCCGACGGCACCGTGTGGGTGACCTCGGACCAGGGCTCCGACTTCCAGCGGCTCGGCACGATCGATGTCGCCAGCGGCAAGTTCACCCCGCGCACCACCGAGAAGTGGGACGTCGACGGCTTCGACCTCAGCGACGACGGCAGGACCATCGCCTACATCGTCAACGAGGCGGGGTCGGATCGCCTCCGGATCATGGACACGGGAACCGGCGCGGTGCGCGGCGTCGACACGCTGCCCGCCGGGGTGATCGGCGGGCTCGAGATCGCGCCGTGGGGCGAGATCGGCTTCTCGCTGAGCTCGGCGCGCTCGGCCAGCGACGTGTGGTCGCTCGACCCGGCGACGATGAAGCTGACCCGTTGGACGCAGAGCGAGACCGGCGGGCTCGACGTCTCGAACAACCGCGAGCCCGAGCTGATCACGGTCAAGAGCTTCGACAAGCTGCCCGTCTCGGGGTTCCTCTACTTGCCCGATCCGGCCAAGTTTCCGGGCAAGCGCCCGCTGATCATGGACGTCCACGGCGGGCCCGAGGGCCAGACCCAGGCGAGCTTTCGCGGTCGCTCCAACTACTACCTCAACGAGCTGGGGATCGGGCTGTTCTATCCCAACGTTCGCGGCTCGACCGGCTACGGCAAGAAGTTCGTCAGCCTCGACAACGGCCCGTTCAAGCGCGAGGATTCGGTCAAGGACATGAGCTTGCTGCTCGACGCGCTGCGCAAGGACGACCGCATCGACGCGGATCACATCGGGCTCACCGGCGGCTCGTACGGCGGCTACATGTGCTATGCCGCGGCGGTCCAATTGAAGGACCGTCTGCGCGCGACGCAGTGCACCGTCGCGATCAGCAATTTCGTTAGCTTCCTCGAGAACACCAACCCGTATCGCCAGGACTTGCGCCGGGTCGAGTACGGCGACGAGCGCGACGCGAAGCAGCGCGCGCAGCTGACGAAGATCTCGCCGCTCACCCGCGTCGGCGAGATCACCAAGCCGATGTTCGTGATCACCGGGGCCAACGACCCGCGCGTGCCCAAGTCCGAGGCCGACCAGATGGTCGCCGCGATCCGCGCCAACGGCGGCGAGGCATGGCACCTCGTCGCGGCCAACGAGGGCCACGGCTACGCCAAGAAGGAGAACGTCGACTACGCGTTCTGGTCGGTGCTCGAATTCTGGAAGCGCTACCTCTTGGCCGAGTGAAAAATCGCGGGGTCGGCGCGAACCTTTTGCGCTGGGCTGCGTTCCAACTTCGACCCCTTACGGATCGGAGTGAATGACATGGGACTTCTGCGACTGGCCGCGCTCGGCGGTCTCGGCTACGCGGTGTGGCGCGCGATCAGCGGCAGCGGCGACGGCCACCTCCAGCACGCCGGCTTCGCGCCCGGCGAGACCGATGGCGAGAACTTCGCCAAAGTGCGCCACGCCGGCCCCGAAGGCATGCGCAGCGATCCCGAAACCTGGAGCAAGCGCGACCAGGCGCTCGACGAAAGCTTCCCCGCGAGCGATCCGCCGGCGACGTATTGATGTTTAGCGGAGCGACTTGAGCTCGATCCTCAGCCCGTCCCTCGGCTTGGGAATGGGCAGCACTTGCCACTTCGGCTGATAGCCCGGCGCGACCGTGACCTCATACCGGGTCAGCAGCTGCGCCATCAGGATCTTGACCTGCATGTAGGCGAAGTGGAGCCCCAGGCACATGTGTGCGCCGCCGCCGAACGGGACCCACGCGTACTTGTGCCGCCCGGCGCTCGCCTCGGGAGTGAAGCGCAGCGGATCGAAACGCTCGGGATCGGGCCAGTGTTCGGCCATCTTGTGGACCGCCTGCGCGCTGATCCCGACCGGGGTTCCGGCGGGGACGCGATAACCGGCGAACTCGAAGTCGCGCAGCGCGCGGCGCGGGGTCGAGGGCACCGGCGGGATCAGCCGCAGCGCTTCCTTGAACGCCATCTCGGTCAGCGCCATCTTGCCGAGATCGTCATAAGCCAATGGCCGGCCTTCACCTCCGGTGACGGCGAGCGCTTCGCGGCGCAGCTTGTCCTGCCACTCGGGATGCTTGGCGAGCAGCCACACGAGCGAGGTCGCCGAGCTAGTGATCGTGTCGTGCGCGGCCATCATAAGGAAGATCATGTGATCGACCACCGCGTCGACCGCGAGGTATTCGCCGGCCTCGTCGGTGGCGCGGCAAAACTGGCTGAACATGTCCTGCCCGCCGCCCGCGCGCCGCTCTAGCACTTGCGGCGTGAACCACTCGACCAGCCGTTTCCGCCCGGCGACCCCGCGGCCCATCTTGGTGAACGGCAACGGCGTGCGGACGATGCCGACCGCGGCCTGGACCATATCGACGAACGCCTGATTGAGCGCGTCCGCCTCCGGCCCCAGCGGCAGCCCGAGGAAGCTCGTCGCGGCGAGATCGAGCGTCAGCCGCTTGATCGCCGGGTAGAACGCCATCGGACCCGGACCCCATTCGTTGACTCGCCGGGCGATGCCCTCGTTGAGCGCGTCGGCATAGTGGCGCATCGGCTCGGGCTTGAACGCGATCGACAGCGCGCGGCGGTCGGCGCGGTGATGCTCGAAGTCCATCAGCATCAGCCCGCGCGGAAACAGCCGATCGAGCACCGGGCCCCAGCCCTGCTGCGACGAGAAGATCTTCTGACGGTCGAACAGCACGAGTTCGTTGGCGTCGGCCCCGCTCAGCATCACCTGGCGCCGGCCGAAGCTCTTGCTCCGCGCGACCGGGCCATAGCGCTCGCGCATCGCGTTACCGTAGCCGATTGGGTCGGCGAGCACTTTCAGCGTGGTGCCGACGATCGGCCAGCCGTCCTCGCCGGGGATGTGGTCGAGGCTCTTCGGGTCGAAGCCCTTCGACCAGTGCGTGAAGTCGGGGGCAGGCGAAGCTATCGAGGCCATCGGGGTTCTCGCGTTACTTACCCTAGTGTAAGCAATTCGCTCGGCTAAAGCCACCCCCCGAGCTCGCGCCGGACCAGCTTTTCGAGCATCGCCATCCCGGCCTCGCCGGCATTCAGGCAGGCGAGTGTGGCGACGCGCTCGCCACCGGCTGAGACGAACGTATCGCGGCCGCGGATGGCAAGCTCTTCGAGCGTCTCGAGGCAGTCGGCGGAGAACCCCGGCGCGGCGATCGCGATCGACTTGGTGCCACTCCGCGCCTCGGCGGCGAGCACCGCGTCGGTCGCGGGCTCGAGCCATTTCGCCCGCCCGAAACGCGACTGGAAGCCGGTCTCCACGCGCAGCCCCGGGTGGCTTGCGGCGAACCGCTGGCCGAGCAGCCGCGCGGTCTTGCGGCAGTGGCAATGATACGGGTCGCCGAGCCGCAAGGTGCGCAGGGGCATGCCGTGAAAGCTCAGCAAAAGCACCTCCGGGGCCCACGAAAGGACAGCCAGCTGCCGCGAAAGGTCGTCGTGCAGCGCTAAGATGTACGCCGGATCGTCGTGATACGGCGGCAGCGTGCGCAGCGCCGGCGCCCAGCGCATCGCGCGGATCGCGTCGCCCAGCGCGTCGAGCGCGCTACCCGTCGTCGCCCCCGAATACTGCGGATAAAGCGGCGCGAACACGATCCGCTCGCACCCCACGGCCTTGAGCGCGGCGAGCTCGTCGGGAATGGCCGGGCGGCCGTAACGCATCGCGTGGCGCACGATCGCGGCCTTGCCCATTCGCTCCTGAAGCGCTTCGGCCTGCGCGGCGGTGATCGCGGCGAGCGGCGATCCCGCCTCGCTCCACACTTGGGCGTAAGCGTGCGCCGACCGCTTGGGGCGCGTGGTCAGCACGATCCCGCGCAGGATCGGCTGCCACACGAGCGGCGAGATCTCGACCACGCGGCGGTCGGAAAGGAACTGCGCGAGATAGCGCCGCACCGCGGCCGGGGTCGGCGCGTCGGGGGTGCCGAGGTTGACCAGCAGCACGCCGACGCGCGGCACCGGTATCTCGGGGTGGTCGCCAGGGCGCTTCATCACAGCCCCTCGCTGAGCAGCGGCAGGCGGCGAAAGCGCACGCCGGTGGCCGAAAACAGCGCGTTGGCGACCGCCGGGGCGACTGCGGCGACGCCGAGCTCGCCCGGATCGAACGGGGGCGCGTCGCTGTCGACGAAGTCGACCGCGATCTCGGGACAATCGCCGAGCAGCGGCAAGTCGAGCGCGGCGAGGCGGCTGCTTTCGGGCAAGCCGCGCGCATAACCCGGCGACGAGCCCATCGCCAGCCCGAGGCCGAACACCAGCCCGCCCTCGATCTGCTGGCGCGCGATGTCGAGATTGACGATCCGCCCGATGTCGGCGACCGCGGCAATCCGGTCGACCCGCACGCCCCGGGCGTCGCGCCGCGCGGTGGCGATCACCGCGATCCGGCCGCCCCCCGTTTCGGGCGCGGCCACGTCGCTCATCCGATGGCAGGCGAGGCCCTGCCCGCTCTGGTCGGCGCCGCCGCCCCATTGCCCCAGCCGCGACACCGCGGTGAGGCACGCCGCGAGCCGCACGTCGGGCCCAAGCATCTCGACCCGGTACGACAGCGGCTCGCGCCGCGCCGCGCGCGCCAGCTCGTCGATGAAGCTTTCGGTGAAGAACGCGGTCCAGCCATGCGCGTTGCCGCGCAGGCGCCCGGTCGGGAGCCCGATCGACATCGGCACGCGATCGACCGCGAGGTGCGGGATGGCGTACGGCGGCACCGCGCCGTCGAGCGTCAGCGGATCGTCGCGGCCGTCGGCGGCGGCGAGCGCGTCGAGCGGGGTGGCGCGGTCGAACAGCCGCGCGGCGAACTCGCGATTGGTCGCCGGCACCGCGATCCGGCTGCGCCACGCGGCGATGCCGCCGCCGGCGACGGTCCTGGCCGCCAGCACCGCCGCGACCGGCGCGCGGGGCCAGCCGCGCAAAGCCTCCTGGTGGCGCGAATAAATCAGCTGGACCGGGCGTTCGACCTCGCGCGCGATCGTCGCAGCCTCGATCCCGACTTCGTGCTCGAGCCGGCGGTCGAAGCTGCCGCCCGCGGCGAGCGGGTAAACCACCACGTCGGCCTGCGCGAGATCGAGCGCGTGCGCCACCGCGCGCCGCGCCTGCTCGGGCGCCTGCGTCGCCAGCCACAGCTCGAGCCGCGCCCCGGTGAACCGCGCGGTGGCGGTCGACGTCTCGATCGTCGCGTGGAGCGCGGAGGCGAGCGAATAGTGCGCGACGAGGCTCGCGCGCTCGCCGATCACCGCGTCGGGATCGCCCGCCTCGAACGCGCGCGTCGCGTCTCCGCGGCGCAACGCGGCGTCGAGCGCGGCTTCGATCCGGCCGCTGTCCGCCGCACCCGAGACGCGCCAGCGCGGCGCCATCGCGTGAAGCGCGCGGTCGGCCGCCCACCAGTTCGTCGCCGCCGCGGCAAGCCAGCGTTTCGTGCGAACCACGCCGACCAGTCCGGTAACCTGCGCCGCGTTGCGCTGCTCGAAGCGGGCGAGCTCGGCGTCGCCGATCGGTCCGTGGGCGATCGCCGCATAGACCAGCCCGGGCAGGCGGATGTCGCCGGCAAAGGCGAAGCTGCCGTCGACTTTGGACGGCGCGTCGAGCCGGGGAAAGGCAGGCGCGCGTTCCTCGACGAAGTCGCCGGGGCGCTCGCGCGCGGGCTCGGCGCGCAGCACCGGCGGGTCGGGCGGTTCATAGCCCGCGGCCTCGACCGCGAGGTCGGCGAAGCGCAACCGGCGCTTTCCGTGGACGATGAAGCCGTCTTTCGCCTCGCACTCCTCCCACGCGACGTCCCAGCGCTCGGCCGCGGCTTGCGCCAGCATCGAGCGCACCGCCGCCGCTGCCGCGCGCGCGGGCGCCTCGTAGGCGGCGAGCGAGGTGCCGTCGGCGGTCGCCATCAGCGCCTGGCGCTCGGCAAACCGGCGCGCGAGCGTGTCGTCGGGCTCGTCCGCCAGCCCGGTCGCCGGCCCGCCCCACAGCGCCGCCCATTTCGCCGCGAGCACCGGGTTGGCGTACGCAGGGCTGATCGCCGCGGGCTCGACCGCGACCTGGCGCCAGTCGGCGCCCAATTCGACCGCGATCACTTGCGGGATCAGCGTGGTCACGCCCTGGCCCATCTCGCATTGCGGAACCGCGACGCTGACCACCCCGTCGCGGCCGATCTTGATCCACGCGTTGTATGCGGTCTCGCCCGCGCCGGGCTCGAGCGGCAGCGCATAACGCCGCGGCGAAAGCGCATAGGCGACGAGCAGCCCGCCACCCGCCACCACGCCGATCAGCAGCCCCCGCCGGTTCACGCGCACTTTGTTAGACCGGCTTGTCGAGCCACGCCGCGAGCTTGCGCGCAATTCCGGCGAAGTGCTCGGCTTGCGCGCCGTCGAACGCCGCGGGCGGGCGGCCGGCGTCGCTGTCCTGGCGGATCGTCAGGTCAAGCGGGATGCGGCCGAGGAACGGCAGGCCCATCGACCTGGCCGCGGCCTCGGCGCCGCCCTGGCCGAACGGCTCGCTGGCCTCGCCGCAGTGCGGGCAGAGGTAGCCGGCCATGTTCTCGACCATCCCGATCACCGGAACGTCGCCGCTTTCGAACATCTGAATCGCCCGCGCCGCGTCCATCAGCGCGAGGTCCTGCGGGGTCGAGACGATCACCGCCCCCGCGGGCTTGTGCTTCTGGATCATCGTCAGCTGGACGTCGCCGGTGCCCGGCGGCAGGTCGACGACGATGACGTCGGCCTCGCCCCACTGCGCGTCGACCAGCTGGCCCATCGCGTTGGCGGTCATCGGCCCGCGCCAGGCGATCGCCTGGCCGGGGGCGACGAGGTGCCCCATCGACAGGATCGGCACGCCCCACGGGCTGGCTACGGGCACCAGCTTGCCGTCCTCGGCCTC
>DATLDS010000169.1:0-4298 GCA_035525735.1 Novosphingobium sp. | reverse complement strand
GAGCGGGGTGAACGCGGGGTCGGCGGCGACGCTCGACTGTCCACGCACGGGGACTCCGAGCGCGCCGAGCGGGCCGTCGCCGGTCAATTCACGGAAGAAAATCCAGCTCTTGTTCTCGCGCATCAGCGCGCGGCCCTCCTTGGGGCGCTCGTGAAGGTAACGGACGATTCCCTGCATCGAGCCGGGGTACTGGCCGGGGCCCTCGCCGATCAGCCCGAGCTCGCGCATCCGCCCTCCGAGCCCGACGTAGTCGCGCCCGTTCTGCCCGGCGTAGCCGATCCGCATGATCGTCCCGTCGGGCGCTCTAAGCCGGCCCGAGCCCTGGATCTGGAGGAAGAACACCTCGATCGGGTCGGCCGCCCACGCGATCTCGAGGCCCCTGCCGGCGAGCGCCCCGTCCTCGATCTCGCCGCGCTCGTAGTAGGGCACGAACATGCCGCTTTCGTCGTAGCGGCCGAGCGGGGCGCGGCCGGTGCGCTCGGCTTCGGGCGTCTCGGCCGGCCAGGCGCGGATCAGGTCGGGCGGAAGCTTGTAGATCGGCACGTCGAAGCCGGGCAGATGGTCGCGCGATCCGGCGATCTCGGGCTCGTAGTAGCCGGTGACGAACGCCTCGCCGCCCGAGATCTCGGCGGTCTCGAAGAACCGGTCGAAGAACGCGGGGGCTTGGCCCGCGGGCCAGGCCGGCGCTGCGGCGCAGGCCGGCTGCCAGTCGCCGGGCCGGGTCAACCCGCTGGCGTCGCTCCGCGTGGTCACGCGCGGACAAGATTCGGCGAAGCTCGCCAGCGCCGCGGCGGCGTCGCGCTGGCCGATGCCGAGCGAGGCGATCGAAGGACCGGCGCGGACCAGCGCGGCGGAGGGCGTCGGGGTGGGCGAGGGCGCGGGAGTCGGAGCCGGGATCGCGACCGGGGGCGGCGCCCGGCGCGGCTCGGGAATCATGCGACCGCACGCCCCAAGCAAGGCCAGCGTTGCGAGGACGGTTATCCGGCGCACCGGAGGATTAACCCTCGTCGGTCTCGTCGAGCAGCCAGTCGGGATCGCGCGAGTTGACGTCGCGCATGAAGGTCCACACGTCGCGGCTCTCGATCGCGTCGTCGAGCGAGCCGGCGATGACGTGGCCTTCGGCGTCGCGGGTGACCGAGGCGATGTCGGCGACGAAGCGGACGCGGACGCGCGCCATCGGCGCATCGAACTCGGCGCCGTCGATCGAGGCTTCCTCGATGCGGATCAGGCGGTTGTCGAGCGTCTCGCCCGCCGCGGCGCGCGCGTCGATCGCCGTGACGAAGCCTTCGAGAACGTCGCTGTCGCACAGCTGCGCGAGCTCGTCCTTGTCGCCGCGCCAGAACGCCTCGAGCACCATCGCGTACGCGCCCTTGGCGCCTTCGAGGAAGGCGGAGACGTCGAACCGGCGGTCGGCGGCGATGATCGCGCGGATGCCCTGCTCGGCGCTGGGCGCGAAGCCGGGCGCCTCGAGCCGCGGCGCGCGCGAAGGCGCGGCGCGCTCGTCGGGGCGGGCGGGGGTGGTGCGGCCGGGCTGGAGAGCGTCGGGACGGCGCATGCCCGAACCTTGGGGGGGACCCTGGATCGGCTCCTCGTTATGCTCGGCGCGGCGGCCGAGCACCGAGTAGAGGCGCAGGCCGAGGAACGCGGCGACCATCGCCAGGATCACGATTTCGACAATCACCCGCTGGTTCCGATCGTTCGCATGTGCGGTTAACTTGCCCGAGATAGGTACGAAAGACAAATGAACAACGCGTGGACGCGCGCCTGTTCCCGGAAGAATTGCACCGTCTGCCGCCGCCGAGCCGCCGAGTTGCCGCTGACCGCGCATCCTGCTAGCGCGCGGCCCATTCCTCACACCTGACGAAAGCGCGTGACATGGCCGACGACGGCGACATCATCAGCAACCTCGACCTGACCGATGCCGGGGCCGGCGCCGGCAACGGAGAGGACACCGCGCCCGCGGTCGGGATCATCTCGCAATACGTCAAGGACCTCTCGGTCGAGAACCCCAACGCGCCCGACAGCTTCCAGTGGCAGGATCCGCCGCAAGTCGACGTCCAGTTCAATATCGGCAGCCGCGGCCTCGGGCCCGACGTCCACGAGGTCGAGCTCAAGATCGTGCTCTCGTCGAAGCACCAGGGCGGCACCGCGTTCCTCGTCGAGCTCGCCTATTGCGGGCTGATCGGGATGCGCAACATCTCCGAGGAGCAGGCGCACCCGTTCCTGTTCGCCGAGGCGCCGCGCATCCTGTTCCCGTTCGCGCGGCGGATCGTCGCCGACGCGGTGCGCGACGCGGGCTATCCGCCGCTGATGCTCGAGCCGATCGATTTCAACGGGCTCTACGTCGCGCAAGTCGCCCAGCGCGATGCCGACCAGGCCGCGAGCGGCGAAGGCGCGCCGGTCGGCAACGCTTGAGATGACTCGCCGGGTGTTCGTGTGATGCCCGGATGACCAGTCCGGTTCGCCCGACCTCGCTGGTCCGCAGCGTCGGGACCATCGGTGGATTGACCGCGGTGAGCCGGGTGTTCGGGTTTGTCCGCGACATGCTGCTCGCGCGCGTGCTCGGCGCCGGCCTCGCGGCGGACGCGTTCCAGCTGGCCTTCACGCTGCCCAACACGTTCCGCCGGCTGTTCGCCGAGGGCGCGTTCAGCGTGGCATTCGTGCCGATGTACAGCCGCGCGCTGCATTCGGAAGGCGGCGAGGAAGCCGCGAGCCGGTTCGCCGGCGACGTGCTCGCGGTGTTCGTATGGGTGCTGCTCGGCTTCACCGCGCTCGCGATGGTCGCGATGCCGGGGATCGTCTGGGTGCTGGCGAGCGAATATCAGTCGGTGCCGGGCAAATTCGAGCTGTCGGTGCTGCTCAGCCGGATGACGTTCCCCTACCTCGGGCTGGTCAGCCTGGTGGCGATGCTTTCGGGCCTGCTCAACGCGCGTTCGCGCTTCGCGCCGGGCGCGTTCGCGCCGGTGCTGCTCAACCTGACGCTGATCGGCGGGATCGTGATCGGCTGGCGCTTGCGGGGCGAGGGCGGCGACGACCGCGTGGTCGCGACGACGCTGGCGATCGCGGTGAGCCTCGCGGGGGTGGTCCAGCTCGCCTACCTGGCCTGGGCGGCGCGCCGCGCCGGGGTGCGGCTGTCGATTCGCTGGCCGCGGCTGACCCCCGAGGTCCGCCGGCTCGGCGCGCTGATCCTCCCCGCGACGTTCGGCGCCGGGATTTACCAGGTCAGCCAGTTCGTCGACACGTTCTTCGCGACGCAGCTGCCGCAAGGCTCGCTGACGCTATTGAAGCTCGCCGACCGGCTCAACCAAATGCCGCTGGGGATCGTCGGGATCGCGCTGGGCACCGCGATCCTGCCGATGCTCAGCCGCCACATCCACAAGGGCGACGCGCGCGAGGCGCAGCGGCTCCAGGCCAACGCGTTCGAAATGGCGACGCTGCTCACGCTGCCCGCGGCGGTCGCGCTGGCGATCTGCGCGCCCGCGTTCGTCACCGCGTTCTTCGTCGGGGGCAAGTTCGCCGCGGCCAACGGCGCGATCATGGCTGAGGTCGTGGTCGCGCTGGTCTGCGGTCTGCCGGCATACGTGATCGTCAAGATCCTCAATCCCGGGTTCTTCGCGCGCGAGGATACCCGCACCCCGGTGTGGACCGCGCTCGCCGCGCTGACCTTCAACGTGGCGCTCAACGTCTGGGTGGTGCGCCGCTTCGGGATCGTCGGGCTGGCCGCGGCGACAGCGGCCTCGGCGAGCCTCAACTGCGCGCTGCTTTACGCGATCCTCCACGCGCGCGGCTGGTTCCATTTCACCGCCAGGCTGGCGAGTCGGATCGCGCGCCAGGCGCTCGCCAGCGCGGCGATGGGCGCGCTGCTATGGTGGCTGACGCCGCGGCTGTCGGCGTACTACGGCGCGGGCGCGCTCGACCGGGTTTGGTCGCTGCTGGTGCTGGTCGGCGCGGGCGGACTGACCTTCTTCGCCGCGGCGTGGGCGTTCGGCGCGCTCGACAAAGACCTCCTCGCCCAGCTACGGCGCCGCCGGCCGCCGCCGCGCGCGCCGCGCGACGATGAAATCCTCGAGGTCGAATGAAACCGCCGTCCAAACCCATGCGCGTCGTCTCGGGCATCCAGCCGACCGGCAACCTCCATCTCGGCAACTACCTCGGCGCGATCCGCAACTGGGTGCGGATGCAGGACGAAGTCACCGCGGCAGGCGGCCAGTGTCTCTATTTCCTCGCCGACCTCCACGCGATCTCGCAACCGCACGACCCGGCGCAGCTCGGCGCGGCGACGCGCGAGATGGTCGCCG
>DATLDS010000167.1:0-8309 GCA_035525735.1 Novosphingobium sp. | reverse complement strand
GTCGCCGCCCTTGGCGAGATAAGTCACGCGTCGCGTCGCCATCGCTGCATCTCCGCCGAGCGCGGCGAGCTCGGCGATGTTGGGCGTGGTCAGCGTGGCGAGGCGCATCAGCCGCTCGAACGCGCCGACGGTGGCCGCGTCGGCGAGCGCCGCGCCGCTCGTGGCGACCATCACCGGGTCGAACACGATCGGCACCTCTAGTCCGGAAAGGCGCTCGGCGACGACCTCGGCCACCGCCGCGCTGCCGAGCATCCCGATCTTGACCGCGTCGATGCCGATATCAGAGATACAGGCCTCGATCTGCGCCGCGACCATTTCCGGATCGACCGGATCGACCCGCGTCACGCCGAGCGTGTTCTGCGCGGTCAGCACGGTCACCGCGGTCATCGCGTAGCCGCCGAGCATCGTGATCGTCTTGATGTCGGCCTGGATTCCCGCGCCGCCCGAGCTGTCGGACCCGGCGATGGCGAGGATGCGGGGCGGCGGGCTCGTTCCGCTCATCCTGAGCTTGTCGAAGGATTGAACTTTCGCTCGGTCGAGGGCGGAAACTTGTCGTGCAGCGCTTTCGCCCGCGTCGGCCGGTCGACCAGCTCGCCGCCGCAATTGGGGCAGCGATCGTCGAGGCTTTCGGCACAGCCCGCGCAGAAGGTGCACTCGAACGAGCAGATGAACCCGCCCGGCGCTTCGGCGGGCAAGTCGGCGCCGCAGCGCTCGCAATCGGGGCGCATCTCGAGCAAGGTCATGTCTCCTTAGGCGGCCGCCTTTTCGACCGCGGCGCAGATTGACGCGACGGCGGCTTCGACTTCGTCCGCGTCGTCGCCTTCGGCCATCACCCGGATCACCGGCTCGGTGCCCGAGGGGCGGATCACCAGGCGGCCCTTGCCGGCGAGCGCGGCTTCGGCATCGGCAATGCTGCGCTTGACCGCATCGTCCTCGAGCGGCTTGCCGCTCCCCGCTTTGGCCTCGAAGCGCACATTGCGCAGCAGTTGGGGGACGGGGTCGAACAAGTGCAGCACTTCGCTCGCGGGCTTCCCCGAGGCGACCAGCGCGGCGAGCACTTGCAGCGCGGCGATCGTGCCGTCGCCGGTGGTGGCGTAATCGGCGAGGATCATGTGCCCCGATTGCTCGCCGCCGAGATTGTAACCGCCGCGGCGCATCGCCTCGAGCACGTGGCGGTCGCCGACGGCGGTGCGGACGAGCTCGAGGCCTCGGCTCTGAAGAAAGCGCTCGAGCCCGAGGTTGGACATCACCGTCGCCACCACGCCTCCGCCTCTGAGCCGTCCCTGTTCGGCCATGCGCGTCGCCATCAGCGCCATGATCTGATCGCCGTCGACCGTCTCGCCCTTCTCGTCGACCACGATCAGGCGGTCGGCGTCGCCGTCGAGCGCGATGCCGATGTCGGCGCCTTCCTCGACGACCTTGGCCCGAATCGCGGCGAGCGCGGTCGATCCGACGTCGCGGTTGATGTTGGTGCCGTTGGGGCTGACGCCGAGCGGCACGATCTTGGCCCCCAGCTCCCAGATCGCGCTCGGCGCGACCTGGTAGGCTGCGCCGTTGGCGCAATCGACCACCACCTTGAGCGCGTCGAAGCGCACGTTGGCGGGGATGGTCTGCTTGACCGCGTGGATGTAGCGCCCGCGCGCATCCTCGATCCGTCGCGCCCGTCCGACTTGCGGCGCGTCGGCTAGCGCCAGCTCGGTTTCGAGCAGCGCCTCGATCGCCAGTTCGTCCTCATCGCTCAGCTTGAAGCCGTCGGGACCGAACAACTTGATCCCGTTGTCCTCGAACGGGTTGTGGCTGGCGCTGATCATCACCCCGACGTCGGCGCGCAGCTCGCGCGTGAGCATCGCGATCGCCGGGGTCGGCAGCGGACCGGTCATCACCACGTCCATGCCGACGCTGGTGAACCCCGCGACCAGCGCATTCTCGAGCATGTAGCCCGACAGGCGGGTGTCCTTGCCGATCACCACGCGGTGGCGGTGCTCGCCGCGCAGGAAGCGCGTGCCCGCCGCCTGGCCGACCCTCATCGCGATCGCGGCGGTCATCGCCCCGGCGTTGGTCCGTCCGCGAATTCCGTCGGTTCCGAAATACTTGCGCGCCACTGCGGTTGCGATCCCCATTGCTCATCGTCGCGGTTCAGTGCCATGCCGCGTGCCCGCGCCAAAGTCACGGGCGCATTGCCGCAAGGAACGCGTGCCGATGTCCGCCGAAGGCCCCCACGCCGCCGCCAATCCGCCATCCGAGATTCGTTTGCCGGTCGGCTGGACGTTCGCCGCGCTCGCCGGGGGCCTCGCGCTGGGGCTGGCGGTCGCCGCGGCCGCACGGTCCGCGCTGGCCCCCGCGCTGACCGTTGCCGAGACGGTCGGGGGCCTGTGGCTCGACGGCTTGCGGATGACGATCGTTCCGCTGGTCGCCGCGCTGCTGTTCAGCGGGATCGCGCGCACGGTTGCGGCGGCGCAAGCCGGGCGGCTGGCGCGGCGCGCGCTTGTGCTGTTCTTCGCGATCCTGTTCGCCGGCGCGATCATGGCGGCGCTGGTCACCCCGGCGCTGCTCGCGCTCGTTCCGATCCCGTCGGATGCGGCCGCCAGCTTGCGCGAGGGACTGGCGGGCGCAGAACCCGGCCCGGTTCCGACCATCGCCGACTTCTTCCGTTCGCTCGTCCCGACCAACGCGCTTGCCGCCGCGGCCAACGACGCGATCCTCCCGCTGATCGTGTTCGTCGCGCTGTTCGCGCTCGCCGCGACCCGGCTCGTGGCGGGCCAGAGGGACACACTCGTCGGACTGTTCGACGCGATCGGCGAGGCGATGCTCCTCATCATCGGCTGGATTCTGCGGATCGCACCGCTTGGCGTGCTTGGCCTCAGCTTCGCGGTCGCGGCCAAAAGCGGTAGCTCGGCGATCGCCGCGCTGGTCCACTATATCGTGGTGGTGAGCGCGGTCGGCACGGTGGTGTTCGTCGCCGCCTATGCCGTCGCGTTCACGCTGGGGCGGCAAAGCCCGATGCGCTTTGCCCGCGCGCTGCTCCCGGCGCAGGCGGTGGCGCTATCGACCCAGTCGTCGCTCGCCAGCCTGCCCGCGATGCTTGCGGCGTGCCGCGCGCTGGGGGTGCGCGAGGCGACCGCCGATCTCGTGCTGCCGCTGGCGGTCGCGCTGTTCCGCGCGACCGGCCCGGCGATGAATCTCGCGGTGGCGATTTACGTCGCGCGGTGGTTCGGGATCGAGCTGACGCTGCCGATGCTCGCCGCGGGGGTGGCGGTGGCGACGCTGACGACGATCGGCGCGGTCAGCCTGCCCGGCGCGATCAGCTTCGTCTCGTCGATCGGCCCGATCGCGCTGGCGATGGGGGTGCCGATCGGCCCGCTGGCGTTGCTCGTCGCGGTCGAGATGCTGCCCGACCTGATGCGCACGCTGGGCAACGTGACGATGGACGTCGCGGTGACCGCCGCGGCCGACCGTGCGGGCGAAGGCTAGGCGTGCTCGCAACCGTCGCGGGGGTCGCGCGTTGTCCTGCTATCCCCTTGCTCCAGCCGGAACCCGCCATGACCATCGAGCTGATCGACCTGCCGTACCCTGAAGACGCGCTCGCCCCGTCGATCTCCGCCGAGACGCTGCGAACGCACCACGGCAAGCACCATGCGGCTTACGTCAACAAGACCAACGAGGCGGCCGCCAAGCTGGGGATGGAAGGGGCCTCGCTCGAAGAGATCATCGCCGCGGCCAGGAAGGCGAACGACGAGCCCGCGTACGACAACGCTGCGCAAGCGTGGAACCACGGATTTTACTGGCACTCGCTCGCGCCCGGCGGGCCAGGGCCCGACGCGGGCCTGGGCGCAGCGATCGAGCGCGACTTCGGCTCGCTCGTGGCACTGAGCGACGAGCTGGCAGGGCGCGGCGAAAAGCACTTCGCCTCGGGCTGGGTGTGGCTCGCGGCGGACAAGGGCGGCAAGCTGTCGGTCGAGGAAACGCACGACGGCGACACGCTCGCGCTCGGCGCCAAGCGCCCGCTGCTGACGATCGACTTGTGGGAGCACGCCTATTATCTCGACTACAAGAACGAGCGGCCCAAGCACCTCAAGGCGGTGATCGGCACGTTGCTCGCGTGGGACTTCGCAGCGCGCAATTACGCCGCGGAAGAGACCTGGCGCTATCCCGGCTAGCTAAGACGAAGGCTGGGGGGCGTCGATCAGCACCGGCTCGTCTACCTCGTCGGTGCTCTCGCGGCCGTCGAACAGCGGCTCGCCGAACAGGAAGCCGACCACGTTGGGCTTGCCCAGGTGCTCGATCAGCGCGGTGAGCGTGAGCAGTATCGGCACCGAGAGCAACGCTCCGACCACCCCCCAGACCCACGAGAAATAGCTGATCGACAGCAGGATCATGACCGGATTGATGGTGAACCGCGCGCCCAGCACCGTGGGGGTGATCGCGTTGGCCTCGATCGAGTGGAGCGCGAGGAACAGCAGCATCGGGACGAGCCCGAGGAGCACGCTGTCGGCGGTGCCGAGGCCGACCAGGCCGAGCAGCGCCATCATCGTCAGCGGGCCGAGGTAAGGCAGGAAGTTGAGCACCATCGCCAGCCCGCCCCACATGATCGGCGCGGTCAGCCCGAGCGCCCACGCGCCGAGCGCGACGATCACGCCGACCCCGAGGTTTATCTGCGCGACGGTCAGGATGTACGAGGCGACGCGGTCCTGGACATCGCGCATCACCCGCGCGGCGCGCAGCGAGGCGCCGAAGCTGTGCCGCTCGAGCAGCAGGCGGCGCTTCATCCGGATCCGTGCCTCGATCATGAAATAGGTCATGAGCAGCGTGAGCAGCGTCTCGAGCACCACCGTCGGGGTGGCGAACGCGACTTGCTCGAGCACCGAGGGGCTCGCCACCACCACCTGGCTGCCGGTGGTCTGGCCGAAGATGCGCGCCAGCTGGCGGTTGATGTCGGATACCCAGGTGAAGTTGCCGCGCAGCGTCGAGAACTGCTCGCCGATCCGCGCGATCAGTTCGGGCGCCTGGTCGACCAGGTCGTACGCCGGCTGGATGATCGCGAACAGCGCGAAGACCACCGCGCCGATCATGGTCACCAGCGAGATCGCCGAAGCGACGACGTTGGGCACGCCGAGCCGGATCAGCCGGTCCGCCAGCGGCGAGAGGACGATCGTCAGGATGATCGCGGCGACCAGCGGCAGGAACACCACCGAGCCGACCGACAGCACGAAGGGCAGCGCGAGGAACAGCGCCACGCCGAGCAGCAGCACGAGGCTCGACAGCAGGCGCGTCGCGGGGACGCCTTCGACCGGAGCGTCGCTTTCGGATGCGGCAATGTCGAGCGGCTCAGTCATGCGCGCCAGGTCTCGGAACGATAGGGTCGGCCCCAGTCTGGCCCGCGCCCGCCGAACGAGCAAGCCCCGCGCGCTCGCGGCGGCTCAGCTCTCGGTTCCGCCGCGCTGGGTCCGGCCGCTGTGGGCCGAACCGTCGAGCTCCTTCATGATCGCGTCGTGCGCCACCGCGTCGCCGATCGCGCGGCGCGGGATCGCACCGTCCTCGATCATGCTGGCGAGCGCGGCGCGCGCGCGCCCGACCCGGCTCTTGATCGTGCCCACCGCGCACTGGCAGATCGCGGCGGCTTCCTCGTAGCTGAACCCGCCCGCGCCGACGAGCAGCAGCGCCTCGCGCCGCTCGGCCGGCAAAGTGAGCAGCGCGCGGTGAAGATCGGACAAGTGCAGCGGGCTTTCCTGCCCCGCCGGCGCGACCAGCAGCCGCTCGGCGACGGTTTCGTCGTAATCGGCGCGGAAGCGGTTGCGGCGCATGTCGGTGAGATAGGCGTTGCGCAGGATCACGAACGTCCAAGCGCGCATGCTCGTGCCCGGCTCGAACCGCGCCTGCGCCGCCCAGGCCTTGAGCAGCGTTTCCTGGACGAGGTCGTCGGCGAGGTCGGGGCGGCCACAAAGCCCGCGCGCGAACGCCCGCAAGTGCGGGATCACGCCGGTCAACTCACGTTTGAAACTGGCGGCGTCGGCGGCGCTCGTCGGCTCAGTCATCAGCGCCGTCGAGGTCGTCCAGCAGCTTGGCGAAGCTGTCGGGCAGCGGTTCTTCGACCACCGAATCGTAAAGCCGGCGCAAGCCCGAAGCCCAGTCGGGTGTGGCCTGGCGGCCGCGCTGCTGGCGCTGATGCCCGATCGTCTTCATGGCTTTCTTGCTCGTCATCCGCTTGTCGTCGACCTCCCCCCTCAGGTGCTCGCGGCTGCGGCCGGCCCGTCCTACCGCTCCGCTCGCCGGGAGCAAGCGCAAACGACGCAGAGACTTAGCTCGGGCGCCGGTTCGGGCTTGCGGCGGTGGAACGAAATCGGTGCACTGTTGTTCCCGGTGAACGAGCAGTATGCGTCCCGGCTTCGATTCGGGCGATTCCTCGCGTATTGCGTGCGGGACTTGTGCGCGAAGGGGTGGGCGCAGCACCGATGGCCACGGATCGCATTCCCGACACGCTGTCGCGGCACTGGTACGATCGCTATCCGCGCGCGTTGCCGGTCGGCATTTTCGTGCTGACCTCGGCGGTGACGATGTTCAGCGTGATCGCGATCGAAAGCTCCGAAAGCCGGCGCCGCGCCGCGCAACTGTCGCTCACCGCGCAAAGCGTCGCCTCCTCGCTCGAGCGCCGGGTCAACGCCAACGCGGCCTACTTGCGCGCGGGCGCGGCGCTGTTCGCGACGCAGCAGGCGGTACCCGCGCCGCTGTTCCAGACGTATGTCGCGCAATTGCGGCTCGATTCAGATTATCGCGGCGCCGAGGGGATCGGCTGGGCGAGGCGCGTCGACAAAGCCGACATCGCGACGGTCGAAGCCGGGATGCGGCGCACGGGCAGGAGCACTTTCAGAATCGCCCCGCTGCCCGCCGACGCGCAGGCTTATGCAGTGCCGGTGATGTACCTCCAGCCCGAGACCGAGCGCAGCCGCCGCGCGATCGGCTTCAATATGTACTCCGAGCCCGTGCGCCGCGCCGCGATGACCGAGGCGCAACGCTATGCCCGGCCGACGGCGAGCGGCAAGGTCGTGCTGATCCAAGAGGGCGACGACGGGTCGGCAGCGGGGTTCCTGATCTACATGCCGGTCTTCGCGCTCGGCCCCGACGGGGTGCGGCAGCTCAAGGGTTTCGTCTATTCGCCGTTCAACGCGCAGGAGTTCCTCAATTCCGCGCTCGAGCTCGAAAATGCGCGGCAAGTGGGAATCCGCCTCTACGATGGGGCGCCCACCGCCGCGAACCTGCTCGCTCAGGTCCCGGTGGCCGATCCGTCGGGAACGCACGCTCGCCAGGCGCTGACGATCGCCAATCACCCGTGGCTGCTCGAGGTTGAATCGTCGAAGCCGTCGCGGCTGACCCCGCTGTCGCTGCTCACGCTCTTGTTCGGGCTGCTGGTCGCGAGCCTGCTGCTGGTCGTGGCGCGGCTGGTCACGCGCCAGGCGATGGAGGACCGCCAGGCGCTGGCGTGGTTCGAGGAGCAGGCCTCGATCCGCAATTCGCTGACCCGCGAGCTCAATCACCGGGTCAAGAACACGCTCGCCAACGTGCTCTCGATCGTCTCGCTGACCAAGCGCCGCGCGACCGGGCTCGACAGCTTCGCGACCAGCCTGGAAGGGCGCATCCGCGCGTTGTCGGCGACGCACGACCTGCTGACCCAATCCGAATGGGGCACGACCCCGATCCGCGCGGTGGTCAGCGCCGAGCTCGCCCCGTACGTCCAGGACAGCGAGAAGTATCTTCAACTGTCGGGCCCCGACGTCGAGCTGGCGCCGGGCGACGCGCTGTCGCTCGGTCTCGCGATCCACGAGCTCGCGACCAACGCCGCCAAGTACGGATCGTTGAGCGTGCTCGGCGGCAAGGTCGCGGTGACCTGGCACACGATCACCGCCGACCTCGCGCGGGTCGAGTGGCGCGAGATCGACGGGCCGCCCGTGGCGCAAGAGGCGCGCAAGCGCGGGTTCGGCACCGAGCTGATCGAGAAGATCGTGGCGCACGAGCTCAAGAACCCGGTCGACTTGCGCTTCGAGCCCGACGGGGTGCGCTGCGCGCTGATCATCCCGGTGCGCCGCCCGAGCGAGTTCGCGATGCGCGCGGGGCGGTAAATCGCGCGCCATCCCGGACTTGATCCGGGATCGTCGGCGGTCAGGTCGTCCCTGGAGGCCCGCGATCCCGGCTTTCGCCGGGATGACGAGTCAGCTCAGCGGCCGGCTCGATCCGAAGAACAACGCCTGGCTGATCGCCGCGCGGACGGTCGATTCCTGGAACGGCTTGGTCACCAGGTACGTCGGCTCGGGCCGGTC
>DATLDS010000162.1:0-9183 GCA_035525735.1 Novosphingobium sp. | reverse complement strand
GACCGGCGAGCTCGGCGAGCTCGCGGTCAAGGACTTCACGCTGCGCCACTTCGTGCTCGAGATTTTCCCGTCGAGCGCGCTCGACGCGATGGCGCAGAACAACATCCTCCAGATCCTGGTGTTCTCGCTGTTCGCGGGGGTCGCGTTGTCGGCGCTGGGACCGCGCGCCGCGGTGCTGGTGCGCGGGGCCGAAGCCCTTGCCGAAGTCATGCTCCAGATCACCAATTACGTGATGCGCTTCGCGCCCTTCGCGGTGTTCGGCGCGATCGCCGCGGTGGTCGCGACCAAGGGCCTCGGCATCGTCGTCACCTACGGCGTGCTGATCGGCGAGTTCTATTTCGGGCTGCTGCTGCTGTGGACGCTGCTGCTGACGATCGGCGCGGTGTTCCTGAGGGGCCGAATCGTCGACCTCGTCCGCTATATCCGCGAGCCGCTGCTGCTGGCGTTCTCGACCGCGAGCTCGGAAGCCGCGCTGCCCAAGCTGTTCGAGCAGCTCGACCGCTTCGGCGTGCCGCGGCGACTGTCGGGCTTCGTCCTGCCGCTGGGCTATTCGTTCAACCTCGACGGCTCGATGATGTACATGAGCTTCGCCTCGATCTTCATCGCCCAGGCTTACGGGATCGAGCTGTCGGCGACGCAGCAGCTGCTGATGCTGCTGACGCTGATGGTCACCTCGAAAGGCATCGCCGGGGTGCCGCGCGCGAGCCTCGTGGTGATCGCCGCGACGCTCACCCAGTTCGGCCTGCCGGTCGAAGGGATCGCGCTGGTGCTGGGCATCGACCAGTTCCTCGACATGGGCCGCTCGGCCACCAACGTCGTCGGCAACGCGGTGGCGACCAGCGTGATCACCAAGTGGGAAGGCATGCTCGAGAAGCCCGAGCCGCTCGCGGTCGAGCCGCCGCACGCGCCGAGCCATACCCCCGATCGGGGAAAGACCGGGCTGGACCTCGACGCTACGGCTTAGGCGCCGGCGTCTTGGGCCGGTAGGCGCACAAGTCCGCCACCGGGCAGCGCCAGCACTCGGGGAGCCGCGCCTTGCAGGTGTAACGGCCGTGGAGGATCAGCCAGTGGTGCGCGTGGCGGCGGAACGGCGCCGGGACCTTGCGCTCGAGCTCGGCCTCGACCGCCTCGGGGGTCTTGCCGCGGGCGAGCCCCGTCCGGTTGCCGACGCGGAAGACGTGCGTGTCGACCGCGAAGGTCTCCTCGCCCCACGCGCAGTTCATCACGACGTTGGCGGTCTTGCGCCCGACCCCGGGGAGCGCGGTGAGGGCCTCGCGATTCCGCGGCACCTCGCCGCCGTGCTGGGCGATCAGCTTCTCGGACAAGGCGATGACGTTCCTGGCCTTCGAATTGAACAGCCCGATGGTCTTGATCTGCGCCTTGAGGCCCTCCTCGCCGAGCGCGACCATCTGCGCCGGGGTGGTCACCTCGGCGAACAGCGCGCGCGTCGCCTTGTTGACCCCGACGTCGGTCGCCTGCGCGGAGAGCACGACCGCGACGAGGAGCTGATAGACATTGCCGTATTCGAGCTCGGTCTCGGGGTCGGGATTGTCCTCGGCGAGGCGGCGGAAGAACTCGAAGATTTCGGCCTTGCTCCGCGGCGCGGTCAAAGCCCCAGGACCTCGCTCATCGTGTAACGGCCCGCCGGCTGGCCGATCAGCCACCCCGCCGCGCGAACCGCGCCGCGCGCGAAGATCGCCCGATTCTCGGCGACGTGCGAGAGCACGATGCGCTCGTCCTCGCCCGCGAGGATGACGCTGTGATCGCCCGCCACGGTCCCGCCGCGCAGGCTGGCGAAACCGATCGCGCCGCGCACGCGCGCGCCGGTGATCCCGTCCCGCCCGCGCTCGCTGGCTTCGTGGAGACGGATTTCGCGCGCCTCGGCGGCGGCCGCGCCGAGCATCAGCGCGGTGCCCGAGGGCGCGTCGACCTTGCGCCGGTGATGCATCTCGACGATCTCGATGTCCCAGTCGGCATCGAGCCGCAGCGCCGCTTCGCGCACGAGGTGCGCCAGCATGTTGACGCCGAGCGAGGTGTTGCCGGTCTGGAGCACCGCGATCCGGCTCGAGGCGGAATCGCACAGCCAGAGGTGGCGCTCCTCCAGCCCGGTCGTCCCGACCAGGATCGGGACGCGCGCCGCCATCGCGGCGTCGAGGTTGGCCTCGAGCGCGGCGGGCGAGGAGAAGTCGACCAGCGCGTCGCTCCGCGCGGCCAGCGCGGCAAGGTCGCCACCCTGATCGACGCCGCCGGCATGCGTCTCGCCCGCCGCGGCGATCGCCGCGACCAGCGCGTGGCCCATCCGTCCCTCGCTGCCGATGATGCCTATTCTGGGCATTGCGGTCCCCGTTTGCGCCGTGCTTCATGGGCGACATGAACCGCGTCCGCAACATCGTGATCCTGACCGGAGCCGGAATCAGCGCCGAAAGCGGGATCGACACCTTTCGCGGCGGTGGGGGCCAAAGTGGGATGGGACTGTGGGAGCAGCACCGGGTCGAGGACGTGGCGACGCCCGAGGCTTTCGTCCGCGATCCCGAGCTGGTGCTGCGGTTCTACGACATGCGCCGCGCGGCGATCCAGGCGAAAGAGCCCAATCCCGCGCACGCCGCGCTGGCGAAGCTTGATGCCGAATGGTCCGGCGGGCTGCTGATCGTCACCCAGAACGTCGACGACCTGCACGAGCGCGCGGGCGCCCAAATCGGCTTGAAGACTGGGCGCGTGCTGCACATGCACGGCGAGCACTTGAATGCGTGGTGCATCCGTTGCGACACGCGAAGCCGCTGGCGCGAGCCGCTGATCGATCGGCCGCCTTGCCCACGCTGTGGCGCACGCGCGTTACGTCCCGACGTCGTGTGGTTTGGCGAGATGCCGTACCGGATGGACGAGATTTACGCGGCGTTGCGCGAGGCCGACCTGTTCGTTTCGATCGGCACCTCGGGCGCGGTCTATCCGGCGGCGGGGTTCGTTCGCGACGCGCGCGAATGCGGCGCAGCGACGCTCGAGCTCAACCTCGAGCGCAGCCAGGGCTCGGCGTGGTTCGACGAGACGCGGCTCGGCCCGGCGGGCGAGCTGGTCCCGGCGTGGGTCGCGGAAATGCTAGGCTGAGCAGCCCCGGCACGCCGTGTCCTTGGCGATCCGCATCGTCCGCAAGGCGGGGGCGAGGCCGTCGAGCACGTGGAGCTTGCCCCATTGCGGGTCGCCGAGTGTGGTGACGCCTTCGAGGATCACCCGTACCGCGGCGAGCGCGGCGAATGCCCCCGTCCACCCCGCCATCGCGCCGAGCATCCCGTCGTCGGCGCACGAGTCGCAGTCGTCGGCGTCGAACGCGTCGCCGACGAAGCAGCGGTAGCAGGCGTGCCCCGCGCGGTGCCCCGCGAACGCCGCGACCTGGCCCTGGAAGCGCCCGACCGCGGCGCTGACCAGCGGGATTGCGAGCGAAACGCACGCGTCGGAGACCGCCAGCCGGGTGGCGAAGGTGTCGCTGCCGTCGAGCGTCACGGTGCAGCCGTCGAGCACGGTCGCGGCGTTGTCGCGGGTCAACCGCACCGGCTTCGCGACGACCTCGAGCGCAGGGTCGAACCGCCGCACCCAATCGCGCGCCGCCTCGACCTTCGCGCGCCCGATGTCGGATTCGCAAAAGATTGTCTGGCGCTGGAGGTTGCTCGCCTCGACCACGTCGTTGTCGATCAGCGTCAACCGCCCGACCCCCGCGCCCGCGAGGTATTGCAATACCGGCGCGCCGATCCCGCCGAGCCCGACCAGCGCGACGTGCGCCGCGCCGAGCGCGACTTGCCCAGCGCCGCCGATCTCGGGCAGGACGATGTGGCGGGCAAAACGGTCGAGGCGATCGGGAGCCAGCATGGCGGCTGTGGACTAGCCTGTTCGCTTGTCCGGCAAAAGCTGTTCGCCAGCGGTGGAGGCTTCAGCTCTCTAGCTGACGCAGCAGGCTGCGCACGTCGCCGTCCATGTCGGCGTCGCGGGTGCGCAAGTCCTCGATCAGGCGGACCGCGTGGATCACCGTCGAATGATCGCGCCCGCCGAACTTGCGGCCGATTTCGGGATAGCTGCGCGGGGTCAGCACCTTGGCGAGGTACATCGCCACCTGACGCGGACGGACGACAGCCCTTGCTCTGCGCTTGCTCGACATCTCGGTGCGGTCGACGCGGTAGAACTGGCACACCGTCCGCTGGATCTCGTCGATCGTGATCCGCCGCCGGTTGGCCGAAAGGATGTCGGTGAGCTGCTCCTCGGCGAGCTGGAGCGAAACCGGCTGCCCGGTCAGCTGGGCGTAGGCGATCAGCTTGTTGAGGCCGCCGACCAGTTCGCGGACGTTGCGGTTGATCGTCCGGGCGAGGAACTCGATCACGTCGCTCGGCACCCCGGTGGGAGCGAAGCGCGCGAGACGATGCTCGAGAATCTTGCGGCGCAGCTCGATGTCGGCGGGGACGATGTCGGCGACCAACCCCATGCTGAGCCGCGACAGCAGGCGTTGTTCGACACCATCCAAAGCCTGCGGCGCGCGGTCGGCGGCGACGACCAGCCGCTTGCCCGCGGCGAGCAGCGCGTCGATCGTGTGGAGCAGCTCCTCCTGAGTCGACGACTTGCCGATGATGAACTGGATGTCATCGACCAGCAGCAGGTCGAAGTTCCTCAGTCGCGCCTTGAACTCGAGCATCTCGTTGTGGCGCATCGCCTGGACGAACTCGATCATGAAGCGCTCGGCCGAGCAGTAGAAGATCCGCGCGCCGGGGCGCGTCGCGGCGAAAGCGTGGCCGATCGCGTGAAGCAAATGCGTCTTGCCCTGCCCGGTCGAGGCCTTGAGGTAGAGCGGGGTGAACTGCGGCGTGGCCTCGGCGGCCATCCGCTGCGCCGCGTTGCAGGCGAGCACGTTGGCGGTGCCGGTGACGAACTCGGCGAAGGTCAGCGACGGATCGAGCTCCGCCGACAGAACGTCGGCGATGCCCGGCGCGGTCAGCGCCGCGGCCGAGGTCTGCGTCGTCAGCGCCGGGGCGGAATGACCGTTGACGCGCAGCTCGGGCAGCGCACGGCGGCGCGGATGGACGGCGACGCGCACCGTGCGCACTTCGCTGCGCGCGATCTTCCACGCCAAGGACAAGCGGTCGGCGAAGCGGTCGGCGACCCAGTTGGCCGAGAACTCGGTCGGCAGGAACAAGTCGAGCGTGCCGGTTTCCTTGCAGAAGCTGCCCAACTGGATCGGCCTGATCCACTGGCTGTGAAGCTGCTGGCCGAGGTCCTTGCGCAGTCCCTGGCTGATGTCCGCCCAGTCCGCCGCGAGATCGAGCGCTTCCTGGTCTTCGAATGTCGCGTCGCCGCCTGATCTGCTCATTGATCCCGTCCCGGCGCCCCCGCGCCGCCCCTTTCCTCGTGCATCGGCCGCTTCATCGAATCTGGCCTCTCCACGTCGGCGCTCCCAAAATCCACTCGCCCCTAGAGCGCCCACCGTTGCGGCATGTGCGGCTCGCGGACACGCAATGCTCAGCCGCCGCGCGGTGAGGCCCGGGCATTCGCAACGCATCTGTCTTGCTTCGGCCCGGGGCGAAGAAACGCTTTGGGCCGCGGCCAATTCCTACGCCGCGCGAGGCGCGAGGCAAGGGTGCTAACCGTAAAAAATTTGAAATAATCGGCTTGACTCGACCGGGGTCGCGGAATGCCGCCAATCGAGCGGGCAGGCCGCTGATTTCAAAGAAGAATTAACCGAAGTTAGGCGCGAATCGCGGGCCAAGCTGGACTCGCTGCGCCGCACCACCGGCCGGTCCGACGCGAAACGCCGGCGGGGCTGCCGCCGGCGTTTGGGATGTTCCGTGTCTGTCCCGCGAGCGCCGCTCGGGCTCCGCGAATCAGAGCGTGGCGACTCGCTTGGTCAGCCGCGACAGCTTGCGCGACGCGGTGTTCTTGTGAAGCACGCCGCGAGCGACCCCGCGCGCGAGCTCGGGCTGCGCGGCGGCGAGCGCCTGCGCCGCGCCGTCCTTGTCGCCCCCTTCGATCGCGCTCTCGACTTTCTTGACGAAGCTGCGGATGCGGCCGATGCGGTTGCCGTTGATCTCGGCGCGCTTGTCGTTGCGGCGGATGCGCTTCTTGGCTTGCGGCGTATTGGCCATGGTCTTCCTTTGGCGGGCCGCTACGCGGCCGGATCGTGCAATGAAGGTTGAAAAAGCAGCCCTGCGGACCGCTCGAAAGCGCGGCCCCTAGCGATCAAGCGCCGAATCGTCAACCGCGCGCATCATTTCTGGCACATCGGGCAGAACCACGTGCTGCGCCCGCCCTGGACGATCCGTCGCACCGTCCCGCCGCACGCGCAGGTCTCGCCTTCGCGGCCGTAAACGTCGAAGCGCTTGGCGAAGTAGCCGAGCTGACCCGAGGGCTGGGCGTAATCGCGCAAGCTCGATCCGCCCGCCTCGATGGCTTCCTGGAGCACCGCGTGGATCGCGGGCACCAGCCGCTTGAGCGCGGGGAGCGAGACCGCGCCGGCGCGTTTGCGCGGATCGATCCGCGCGCGGAACAGCGCCTCGCAGACATAGATGTTGCCGAGCCCGGCGACGATCCGCTGGTCGAGCAGCATCAGCTTGATCGAAGCGACGCGTCCGGCGAGCGCGGCGCGGAGGTGCCTGGCGTCGAACCCCGCGCCGAGCGGCTCGGGGCCGAGCGCGGCGAACGGCGGCCAGGCATCGAGCGCGCCGCTATCGACGAGGTCGACCGAGCCGAACCGGCGCGGGTCGCACAGCGCGAGGACGTGGGTCTCGGTCTCGAGCACGAGATGGTCGTGCTTGCCGAGCGCCTCGGGATCGATCCGCCAGCGCCCCGACATGCCGAGGTGGAACACCAGCGTGCGCGCCCGGTCGGTGTGGATCAGGCCGTACTTGGCGCGCCGCCCGAGCCCGGTGACGCGCGCGCCGGTCAGCGCCTGGACGAGGTCGGCGGGGAACGCTCGGCGCAAGTCGGCGCGCCGCGTCTCGGCGCGGACGATCCGCTCGCCTTCGAGCACGCGCGCCAGCCCGCGCACGGTGGTCTCGACTTCGGGAAGCTCGGGCATGGGGCGGTCCTAACAGCCTTTGCGCGCCTCACAATGCGCTCTAAAGCCGCGCACGATGAGCCAGCCCGAAACCGCCTCGTTCGGCTATGAGGACGTGCCCGCCGACGAGAAGGCGGCGCGCGTCGGCGCGGTATTCTCCAATGTCGCGCGCAACTACGACCGGATGAACGACGCGATGAGCGGCGGGATGCACCGCTTGTGGAAGGACCGCTTCGTCCGCCGGGTGAAGCCGCGCGAAGGCGAGCGCATCCTCGACATGGCCGGCGGGACCGGCGACATCGCGTTCCGCATGGCGCCGAGCGGCGCCGAGATCACCGTCGCCGACATCAACCAGGACATGCTCGACGTCGGGATCGAGCGGGCTGCGAAGCGGGGAATCGACGGGCTGGTGTGGTCGCGCCAGGACGCCGAGACGCTGGCCTTCCCGGCCAACGCGTTCGACGCCTATACGATCGCGTTCGGCATCCGCAACGTCACCCGGATCGACGCCGCGCTGGCCGAGGCGCATCGGGTGCTGCGGCCCGGCGGGCGGATCTTCTGCCTCGAGTTCTCGACCACGACCTGGCCGGGCTTCGCCGAGGCTTACGACGCCTATTCGCACAAGGTCGTGCCCAAGCTCGGCGAGCTGATCGCCGGCGATGCCGATTCGTACCGCTACCTGATCGAATCGATCCGCCGCTTTCCCGACATGTCCGCGTTCGCGGCGATGATCCGCGCCGCCGGGTTCGCGGCGGTCAAGGCCGAGCCGATTCTCGGCGGGCTGGTCGCAATCCATTCCGGTTGGAAGGTCTAGGCGAAGCGGTGGCCAGCCACCTCACGCACATCTGGCGGCTGCTGCGCTGGGGCCGCACGCTCGCGCGCCACGGCGGCTTGCGGATCGTGGAGGCCAATCCGGCCACGCCCGCGCAAGTCCGCCGGCTGACCCGGATCGCGCGGTTCGGCACCCGCCAGCCGCGCGTTCCCGACTATGCGGGCGCGTTCCACGACATCGGCCCCGCCGCGATCAAGCTCGGCCAGACGCTGGCGACGCGCCCCGACATCGTCGGGGTCGAGGCCGCGCACAACCTGCTGGCGCTCCAGGACGACCTCCCGCCGGTGCCATTCAAGGCGATCTGCGCCGAGATCGAGACCAGTTTCGAGCGCCCGTGGAGCGAGCTTTACGCCCGCGTCGACGAGGTCCCGATCGGCTCGGCCTCGATCGCACAAGTCCATCGCGCGGTTACTACCGAAGGCCGCGATGTCGCGGTCAAGGTGCTGCGTCCGGGCATCCGCGCCAGGTTCGCCAGCGACATCGAGACGTACGAGTGGGCCGCCGCGCACCTCGAGGCGCTCGGCGGCGAGGCGAGCCGGCTGCGCCCGCGGCTGGTCATCGCCAACTTCAAGCGCTGGACCTTGCGCGAGCTCGATCTTCGCCGCGAGGCCGCGGCCGCCTCCGAGCTCGCCGAGGCGATGCGCGCGCACGAAGGCTATCGCGTCCCCGCGATCGACTGGGACCGCACGAACGGGCGGGTGATGACGCTCGACTGGGTCGACGGAATCAAGATCAGCGATACGCCCGCGCTCGAGGCGGCGGGGCATGATCGCAAGGACATCGCGCGGCGGCTGGTGCTGGCGTTCCTCACCCAGGCGATCTCGCACGGGCTGTTCCACGCCGACATGCACCAGGGCAACCTGTTCGTCGAAGCCGACGGGACGATCGCGGCGATCGACTTCGGGATCGTCGGGCGGATCGACCGGCGCGCGCGGGTGTGGCTCGCCGAGATCCTCTATGGCCTGACCACCGGCAACTATCGCCGCGTCGCCGAGATCCACTTCGAGGCGCAATACGTCCCCGCGCACCATTCGGTCGAGGAGTTCGCCACCGCGCTCCGCGCGGTCGGCGAGCCGATGCGCGGCAAGCCGGTGAGCGAGCTGTCGGTCGGGCAGATGCTCGACGGGCTGGTCGCGATCACCCGCGATTTCGACATGCAAACGCAGCCGCACCTGCTGCTGCTCCAGAAGACGATGGTGATGGTCGAAGGGATCGCCACCAGCCTCGATCCCCAGATCAACATGTGGGACGTCTCGGCGCCGTACGTGCGCGGGTGGATCCGCGACGAGCTCGGCCCCGAGGCCGCATTTGCAGAACGCGTGCG
>DATLDS010000135.1:0-9368 GCA_035525735.1 Novosphingobium sp. | reverse complement strand
GAGCGCCTGGTCGGCAGCGCCGCCGACGACCGCGCATTCCGCCCGGTGCTGGTCAACGACGTCGCGGGGGTGGCGTGGGGGCCCGGCGGCTCGTTGTGGTTTCGCCAGGGAACCGCGGTGCGGGTGGTTGCGCCGCAGCGGCCCGTGCGCGTCGCGGCGAGCGGGCTGGCGGCGGAGAACTTCGGCATCGCGGTCGGCCGAACCGGCAAGCTTTACGTCGCCGAAGCCGCGAATCGCCGCATTCTCGCAGTTTCGCCCACCGGCCAGCGGACCATTGTCGCGCGCAGCGAAGCGCCGTGGGGGCCGACCGGCGTCGCGCTTGGCAATGGCGCGCTCTACTTGCTCGAATCGACCGACTACCGCCGCGGCACTCCGCTGCGGATGCGCGTGAGGCGCCTGGTCCCGGGGCGCGGCGCAACCGTGCTGGCGCGCGTCACCGTGCCCGACTGACCGGTCACGCCGCCGCGAACGCGAACCCGGCGTAGCCGTCCGCAGCGACTTGCTCGCACTTGGCGACGTAGGCGTCGAACCCGCCGACATAAGGCAGGAACACCCGCGGCTTGCCCGGGACGTTGGCGCCCATGTACCAGCTGTCGGCGTGGATGTAGAGCGTCGTTCCCGCGACTTCGGCGACGTGCGCGACCCATTCGGCTTCGGCCGCTTCGGTCGCCTCGATCGTCGTCGCGCCGCGTTCGTCGAGCGCGGCAATCGCGGCGGCGATCCACTCGACGTGCTGCTCGATCGACATCACCATGTTGGTCAGCACCGACGGGCTGCCCGGCCCGGTCACCGTGAACAGGTTGGGAAAGCCCGCGATCATCAGCCCTAGGTAAGTGACCGGCCCGTGCGCCCACTTGTCGCGCAAGGTCAGCCCGCCGCGCCCGCGGATGTCGATCTTGGCGAGCGTCCCGGTCATCGCGTCGAACCCGATCGCATAGACGATCGCGTCGCACGGATACTCGGCGTCGCGGGTGCGGATCGCGTCGGCGGTGATCGCCTCGATCGGCGTCGCGCGCAGGTCGACCAGCGTGACGTTGGCGCGGTTGTAGACCCGGTAGTAGCCGGTATCGACGCACAGCCGCTTGGTCCCGAACGGATAGGTCGTCGGGATCAGCCGCTCGGCGACTTTCGGGTCGGCGACGATTCCGCGGATCTTGCCCGCGATCCAATCGGCGACGGTCCTGTTCGCCGCGAGGTCGATTCCGACGTCGGCATACGGCGCGCCGACGCGGAAGCCGCCGAACTCCCAGCGCCGTTCGAACTCGCGAACGCGTTCCTCGGGCGCCGCCGCGAGCGCGAGCGCCTCGGTCGGGTCGTTCCAGAACGCCAGCGGCTGCGCCTTGGCGCGGGCGCGATAGTCGTCGCGGCTCGCGTCCCACTCGGCCTGCTCTTCGGCGGTGAGGGGGCGGTTGTTGGCGGGCACGCTGTAATTGGGCGTCCGTTGGAAAACCGTCAGGTGCTCGCACTGCGGGGCGATCGCGGTGATCGTCTGGATCGCCGACGAACCGGTGCCGATCACCGCGACGCGCTTGCCGGTGAAGTCCACCCCCGCCGCGGGCCAGTCAAACGTGCGATAGGTCTCGCCCGCGAAGCTTTCCATACCCGGAAAGGCGATGTCCTTGGGCTCGGACAGGCAGCCCGTCGCCATCACGCAGAAACGCGCGGAATAACTGTCGCCGCGGTCGGTTTCGACCGTCCACCGACCTTGCGAATCGTGGAAATGGACAGCCGTCACCCGGGTCTCGAACTCGATGTCGCGGCGCAGCTCGAAGCGGTCGGCGACATGGTTGAGATAGCGCAGCAGTTCGGGCTGGGCGGCGTAGCGCTCGCTCCAGCGCCATTCGCGCTCGAGCTGGGGGTCGAAGCTGTAGCCGTAGTCGCGGCTCTCGATGTCGACCCGCGCGCCGGGATAGCGGTTCCAGAACCAGGTCCCGCCGACCCCCGATCCGGCCTCGATCACGCGCACGCTGAGGCCTTGCCCGCGCAGCTTGTGGAGCATGTAAAGCCCGGCGAAGCCCGCGCCGACCACGATCGCGTCGAATTGGGTTCGAGTCGTCTCCGCCATCCCGGCGATTGTCGCGCCTCGATCGTCCGCGCGCAAGCGCGTCTAGGCCGCTCGCAGGCCCGTCACCGGCAGCGCGCCGCGATCCTCGGCGGAGAGGCCGTCGAAGATCGTGTCGACGATCCGCGCCAGCTTGGTCTCGCTGAGCTTGTCCATGACCATCGTCATCAGCGCGATGTTGACGTAAGCCGCGACCATCTGGTTGATCAGGCTCAGCGCCTCGTCGATCGAGAGCCCGGGAAAGTGGCCGTCGGCGATGGCCTCGGCGATGATCTCGCACAAGTAGTGGTCGCCCAGGTCGACGTAGCTGCGGACGATCTCGAAATGCTGGTTGCCGAGCTCGGCGTGCATCTCGAACAGCGCCGGGTCGGCGCGATAGCTGTCGCGCATCAGGACGAACCGGCGCGCGAAGAATTCGTACATCTTGCGCCGCGGCGGCAAGTCGGAGGCGACGACCTCCTCCATGATCGCGACCTTGCCGCGGAACCAGCGCTCGGCGAGCGCCTCGAGCAAGTCGTCGTACGTCTCGAAGCTGCGCTGGAGCGCGCTGACCGAGAGGTTGAGACGGTTCGCGACTTCGCCCAGCGTCAGCGCGTTGGGGCCGCGCAGCTCGAGGATCTCGAGCGCCGCGTCGACCGCGCGCTCGCGCGCCGGGTCAAGCTCGGCTGGCGATCCGATCATTGTCGCGCGTCCTCCCGTTGGCTCGGCGCCTATTTAGGCGGGCGGTCGCGGGGTTTCAATCGAACCGACACGCAAAAGCGCTGACGCGAGGCAAGCGCTGCGCTAGGTCGCGTCGATGACTCGTCGCTTCCGCGCCTTCGCCGCGCTCGCCGCGCCCGCCGCGCTGACGGCTTGCGCCACGCTCGTCCCGCGCGCCAACCCGCCCGCGCCGGTCGAGGTCGGGGCGGTCGAGGTCGGAATCGTCGCGATCAACGACTTCCACGGCGCGCTCGAGCCGCCGCGGCAATCGGTCCAGACCCCCGACGGCGCGGGCGGGACCGCGTTCGTTCCCGCCGGCGGCGCGGCGTGGCTCGCGTCGGCGATCGATTCGATACGCGGCAAGTATGCGAACCACGTCACCGTCTCGGCCGGCGACCTGATCTCGGGCTCGCAGTTCGCCTCGTCGCTCTATCTCGACGAGCCCGCGGTCGGGGTGATGAACCGCATCGGGCTCGAGTTCAACGCGGTCGGCAATCACGAGTTCGACCGCGGCCGCACCGAACTGCTGCGGATCCAGAACGGCGGCTGCGCGAAGAACGGGCTCGGCCAGCCGTGCGCGCTCGAAGCTTATGCGGGCGCGCGATTCCCGTTCCTTGCCGCCAACGTCGTCACAGAGAGCGGCGCGACGCTGTTTCCCGCGACCGGAACCAAGAGTTTCGGCGAGGGCGCTCGGGCGGTGACGGTCGGGTTCGTCGGGCTGACGCTCAAGGGGACACCGACGCTGGTCGTCCCCTCGTCGGTCGCCGGGCTGAGCTTCGGCGACGAGGCCGAGGCGATCAACACGGCCACCGCGCGGCTCAAGGCCGCGGGCGCCGACGCGGTGGTGGTGCTGATCCATCAGGGCGGACGGACCACCGGAACCCCCGATCCGCAAGGCTGCGAGGGGCTCAACGGCGAGATTCTGCCGATCCTCGACCGCCTTTCGCCCGCGGTCGACGTGGTCGTTTCGGGCCACACCCACTGGGCTTACATCTGCGAGCGGGCGCTGCCCGGACGCCCGAGCCCGCTACTGCTGACCAGCGCCGGGGTGTTCGGCGAGCTGGTCACCGACATCCGCCTGGCGATCGACCCGGTGCGCCACGCGGTGGTCGCGCGCGCGGCGCGCAACGTGATCGTCCAGAGCACGCCCTACGAAGGCTCGCGCGGGCCGTTGACGCTGGTCGAGAGCTACCCCCAATTCGCCCCGCGCCCCGACATTGCGGCCTACGTCGCGAAGTACGTCGACGCCTCGAAGGAATATTCGAGCCGGGTCGTTGGCCATCTCGCCGGCATCGCCTCGCGGCCGGGGGGCGACGCCGCCAGGACCGGTGGGCCGCTCGGCAACCTGATCGCCGACGCCCAGCTCGCCGCGACCCGCGACGCCGGCGCGCAGATCGCGTTCATGAACCCGTTCGGCATCCGCGCGCCGGGGACGCTGATCCCCGGCGAGGGCGGCGCGCTGACCTTCGGTCAGCTTTATCAGGTCCAGCCGTTCGGCAACACCCTGGTGACGCAAAGCTTCACTGGGGCCGAGTTGAAGGCGGTGCTCGAGCAGGGCTTCGACGGCGACGGGCCGGTGCAAGTGCTGACCCCGTCGCGCGGCTTCGCCTATCGCTACGACCTGAGCCGCCCGGTCGGCCAGCGGATCGTGGCGATGACGCTGGGCGGCAAGCCGATCGACCCGCGCGCGACCTATCGCGTCGCCACCAGCAACTTCCTCGCCCAAGGCGGCGACAGCTTCACGCTGTTCGCCAAGGGCCGCGAGGTGGTCCAGGGCGTGGGCACCGACCTCGCCGCGCTCGAGGCGTGGCTCCAGCCGAGCCCGCCGCGCCCGATCCCGAGCGAGGAGCGGACGACGGAGGTGACCGCCAAGCCGTAACTACATCGCGCCGCGCTTCCACATCTGCTCGGCGGTAAGCGCGTCGACGGCTGCGTCCTTGTCGGCGAGCTTGTAGACCACGCCGTCGGCAAGCGCGTAGACCGCCTTGCCGCCGCCCTCGTCGAGCAGGATGCGGCTGCCGTCCTGGTACCACGTGAAAGTGCCCTTGGTGACCTTGCCGTCGGCGTCGCTCCATTCGTAAGTGTCGTCGGCACCGAGCTTGAGCGTGCTGACCTTGCCGTCGGCGTCGACCTGCGAATAGGCGCCCGCATAGTTGAGCGTGGTCCGCGCGTTCGCGGCGACCCTTGGGAGGGGAGCAGGGGCCTCGGCCTCGGCCCCGGCTTCGGCGCCGGCCTCGGCGGTCGCCTCGGGCGCGGGCTTGCTGCACGCGGCGATGCCCATCGTCAACGCGGCGGGGGCAAGCACGGCTAAGGTCAGGGACAGGCGCATCGTAAGCCTCGTGACTAGTAGTTCCTCGCACTATCCACCCGCGCGGCGATGGTTCCCGGGGTCAGGACTGCCTGGGCGGCCACGGCACGAAGCCCGAGGTCCGCGCGACGTAGTCGGCATAGCCCGGACGGCGCTTGACCATGCCCTTTTCGAGCAGCGGCTTGCCCGACCAGCGGGTCAGCGTGAAGGTCACGAACAGCGGCCCGGCGACGCTCGCCAGCGCGATGCCCGAGCCGGCCTCAGCGGCGGCAAGCCAGATGCCCCACCACACGCAGCAGTCGCCGAAATAGTTGGGATGGCGGGTGTAGCGCCACAGCCCCGTGTCGAGCACTTTGCCCTGGTTGGCGGGAACGGCGCGGAAGCGGGTTAGCTGCCAGTCGCCCAGGCTCTCGAAGATCATCCCGACCGCCCATAGCGTGACGCCCGCCCAGGCCAGCGCGCCGAGCGGCGCGGGCGCGGGCGAGCCGAGCACGCCGAGCTGCGCGGGCAGGCAGCCGACGAACAGCAGCACCGCTTGCGGCGCGAACACGTAAGCCAGCGCGGCGCCGGCATAGCTCCCCCGCTCGCGCGCCTTGGCGAGCATCCGGGCATAGCGCGGGTCCTCGCCGCTCTTGCGCCAGCGCACGAACAGGTGAAGCGCGAGGCGCAGGCCCCACAGTACGGCCATCGCGGCGATGAGGTTCGCGCGTACGCCCGACTCGTCGAGCTGGACCCAGCTCGCGGCCGCCATCAGCGCCATTCCCGCGCCCCACACCGCGTCGACGAAGCTGACGTCGCCGATCCGGGCGGCGACGAACCACAGCGCCATCATCGCCGCGATCAGCAGCCCGGCGTTGGCGATCAGCCCTTCAACCATGCGTCAGCTCTCCGAAGTCGGTGGTGGCGAGGCGGGGATGCTTGGGCGTCACGCTGCGATAGAATTCGGCGACCTTGACCATGTCGGCGCGATAGTCGCCGGTCGGCCAGATCGCCGGGCCGAGCCCGCCGGTCCTGGTCGCATAGTCCATCAGCCCGCAGACCATCGGCACTCCGGCCTGGAGCGCGATGTGGTAGAATCCGGTGCGCCACACGCGCACCGCGCCGCGCGTCCCCTCGGGCGCGACGGTCAGCATGAACTCGCGCCGCCGGGCGAACTCGGCGACCATCTGCGCGACCTGGTCGTGCCCGCCCGAGCGGTCGACCGGAACCCCGCCCATGTCGCGCATGAACCGCGCGAGCGGCCAGCGGAACAGCGTCAGCTTGCCCATGAAGTGCGCCTTGACCCCGAGCGCGTCGGTCAGCCCGAGAAAATAGAGGAAGTCCCAGTTCGAGGTGTGCGGCGCGGCGATGATCACGCCGCGCCGGTCGGGCGGGGGCGTTCCCACCGCTTTCCACCCCTGCGCGCGATAGAGCCACAGCAACAGCCGCCGCAGCGCGCGTGAGGCCAGCCGCGGCGGGGGATCGGTCAGCCCAAGGTCAGCCGCGGTCATCGATGGCACCCCCCAGGTCATCCTAGCACGGGGGAACCGGACCGCCAGCCGCTCCGTTCAGACCGACGATGCAGGGGCTTTCGACACGATGACGCCGCGCTGGCCGAGCGTGCTGTGGGTCGTCCGCCACGGCCAGAGCGCGGGCAACGTCGCGCGCGACGCGGCGCACGAGGCCGGCCTCGCGCGGATCGCGCTGACCAGCCGCGACGTCGACGTGCCGCTGTCCGAGCTCGGCCGCGAGCAGGCGCTGGCGCTGGGCAAATGGTTCGCGAGCGGCGAAGAGGACGGCCGCCCCGAGGTCATGCTCGCCTCGCCGTACTTGCGCGCGCTTCAGACCGCGCAGCTGTTCCGCGACGCGGGCGGGTGCGCCGCGGACGAGAAGATCTGTCTCGACGAGCGGCTGCGCGAGAAGGAGTTCGGCATTCTCGACGGACTGACCACCGCGGGAATCCGCGAGCTCCAGCCCGAACAGGCGCAGTTCCGCACGCTCCTCGGCAAGTTCTACCACCGTCCGCCCGGCGGCGAATCGTGGGTCGACGTGATCTTCCGCCTGCGCGCGCTGATGGACACCGTCTCGCTCCACTACGGCGGTCGGCGGGTGATGATCGTCGCGCACCAGGTCGTCGTGCTGTGCCTGCGCTACGTCATCGAGAACTTGTCGGAAACCGAGATCCTGGCCATCGACAAGGCCGGCGACATCGCCAACTGCGCGATCACCGAATACAGGTTCGAGCCGGCCGCGGGCAAGGACGGCAACCTCGCGCTGGCGCGCTACAACGTCACCGCGCCGCTGGAGCACGACGCGACCCCGGTGACCGACGCCCCCGACGAGATGGTCGCCGCTCGTGGTTGAACCGACCCCGCTCGACAGCACCTGGCTGCGCGAGCACCCGCTGCCCGAGCCCGACAACGACGCCGACAAGAACGAGCGCGGACGTGTCCTCGTGATCGGCGGCGCGCGGACGGTGCCCGGCGGGCTGCTCCTCACCGCCGAGGGCGCGCTTCGCGCTGGCGCGGGGAAAGTCCGCCTGGCGACGATCGAAGGCGCCGCGATCCCGCTCGGCGTGGCGATGCCCGAATGCGCGGTGTTCGCCCTTCCGGAACGCGCCGACGGCGAGATCGCGGACGACTGCGCCGAGGCGCTCGAGCCGCTGTTCGAGCGCTGCGACACGATCGTCGCGGGCCCGGCGATGAGCTGCGGGCGTGCCGCGGCGCGGATCGCGGACTTGCTGATCGGCGCGAGCGGCTGCGAGGCGCCTTTGGTGCTCGACGCCGCGGCGCTGATGCGGCTGCCCGAGCGCGCCAAGGCGCTCGCCGACTGCGGGCGCCCCGCGATCCTGACCCCACATATTGGTGAAATGGCCGCGATGCTCGAATGCGACGCGGGGGAAATCGAAGCCGACCGCACCGCGGCGGTGCGGGAGGCGGCTGCGCGTTACCACGCGATCACGCTGCTCAAGGGCGCGACGACGCTGGTCGCCACTCCCGAAGGCGAGACCTTCGCTTATGCCGGCGGCGGCGTTGGGCTTGCCACCGGGGGCTCGGGCGACGTGATGACGGGGATCGTCGGCGGGCTCGTCGCGCGCGGCGCCGAGCCGCTCGTCGCGGTGCTGTGGGCGGTGTGGCTGCACGGCGAGGCCGGCCGCCGCTGTGCCGAGCAAACCGGCCCGCTGGGGTTCCTGGCGCGCGAACTCCCGGCGCACGTCCCGGGATTGATGCGCGGGGTCTAGGCCGCGGGCGGCCTATTTGTCCGGGGTTTGGCGGTCGCGCTCGCGCAAGTCGTTGTGAATCGCGGTCGCGGCGACCGCGGCGTGACCCATCGCGACGCTGATCTGGTCGAGCGCGGCGACCACGTCGCCCGCCGCGTACAAGCCCCTGAGCCCGAGCCGCTGATGCCCGTCGACGACGATGCAGTCCTCGTCGTCGGTCCTCAGGCCGAGCCGCGCGATCAGCGCGACGTTGGGCTCCGAGCCGAGCGCGGGATACAGCGTGTCGACGTGCGCCGCCTCGCCCGACCCGAAGCACAGCCGTACACCTTCGCCGGAGAAGTCGTAATCGCGCACCGGGCGCGGATCCCAGCCGACGCCGTGCATCGCGAGGTCTTTGCGATCCTTTTCGTGAAGCTCGCACTCGGCCAGCGTGAACAGCGTGACGGTGGGGCTGAACGCGCGGAGGAACAGCGCTTCGGCGACGCCGCGGCCGTCGGCGCCGACCACGCCGATCCGGTCGGCGAAATGCTCGCCGCCCGCTTCCCAGCCGTCGCAGATCGGGCAGTAGCGCAGCTTGCCCGCGCCGAGCGCCGCGCGGTGCGTCGCCTCGTCCATCTCGGGGCGGCGGTTGTCGACCCCGGTGGCGAACAGCACGGTCCGCGCGGTCACCCCGATGCCGTCGCCCGCGAGGCGCCAGTTCCCGTCCTCGGCGGTCACCGCGCCGACATCGCCCACCGCCAGCTCGGCGCCGTATTTCGCGGCCTGCCCGCCCATCCGCGCGAGCAGCTCGGGGCCGGCGATACCCTCGGGGAACCCGGCATGGTTGTGGCTCACCGGGATCAGCGCGGCGCGGCTGCCGCCCCGATCGAACACGATCACCTTGCGGCGAAAGCGCGCGAGATAGATCGCCGCGGTAAGGCCCGCCGGTCCGCCGCCGACGATCGCGCAGTCGTAGGTCTCGCTCACAAGCTCAGCTTGAAGCCTTCGTGGCTGCGCGTCCAGCCGAGCCGCTCGTAGAAGCGGTGCGCGCCGTCTCGGCTCTTGTGGCTGGTCAGCTGGGCCATCCGGCAACCGGCTGCGCGGCATTGCCCGACCGCGTG
>DATLDS010000126.1:0-3449 GCA_035525735.1 Novosphingobium sp. | reverse complement strand
GCTACTCACCGTCAGCGCCGAGGGCCGCTCGCTGCGCGCGCCCGAGCTGGCGGTGTTCAACTCGGGCGTGACCACGCAAGGCAAGACCGCGGGCGAGGCGCTCGCCGAGAACAGCCGCGCGATGGCCCGGGTCATCGCCGCGCTCAAGGCCGCGGGGATCGCCGAGCGCGACATCCAGACGAGCAACCTGTCGGTCAACCCGATCTATTCGGACCCCAACCGCGACGCGATGATGGCGGCGCGGGTCAACGGCACGCCGTACATCCCGCCCGAGCAGCAGCTTCAGAAAATCGTCGGCTATACCGTGAGCAACAACGTCTCGGTGCGCCAGCGCAGGCTGGGCGATTACGGCAGGGTGATCGACACGCTGGTCTCGGCGGGCGCCAACCAGGTCAACGGGCCCGCGTTCCAGATGGACGACGCCGACCCCGCGCTCGACGAGGCGCGGCTCGAGGCGATGAAGAAAGCCCGCGCCCGCGCCGAACTTTACGCGCGCGCCGCGGGCCTGCACGTGCTGCGGATCGTCTCGATCAGCGAGAGCGGCGGCTATTACGGCCCGCCGCAAGTGATGTTCGCGCGCGGCGAATCGATGGCGGCGAGCGCCCCGCCCGCCCCGGTCCAGCCCGGCGACCTGCAACTGAACGCCAACGTGACGGTGCTGTTCGAGCTGGCGCCCTAGCGTCGTCCCGGGCTTGACCCGGGACCGCTGGCGGCTTGGTATCAGGTTGCGCCGACGAGGCCAGCGGTCCCGGCTTTCGCCGGGACGACGAGTCGCCTAAGCGGCCCCATGCTCACCGGCCCTAAGATCAAGATCTGCGGGATCGACCGCGCCGCCGCGCTCGACGCCGCCATCGCGGCGCGCGCGGATTACGTCGGGCTGGTGTTCGTGCCGGGCTCGCCGCGCAACCTCACGCTCGCCGACGCCGCCGCGCTCGCCGTGCGCGCGGACGGGCGGATCGGCAAGGTCGGGCTGTTCGTCGACGCCGACGAGGGCACGATTGCCCGCGCGATCGACGCCGCCGGGCTCGATGCGATCCAGCTTCATGGCAGCGAGACGCCGGTCCAGGCGGCGCGTCTGCGCGCGCGCTTCGGGCTGCCGGTATGGAAGGCGCTGGCGGTGACTTCGCGCGGCGATCTCCAGGGCATGGCGAACTACTCGGGCGCCGCCGACCTGATCCTGTTCGACGCCAAGACCCCGCCCGGCGCGCTGCCCGGCGGGTCCGGGCTGGCGTTCGACTGGAGCGTGCTCGCGGGTTATCGCGGTTCGATTCCGTGGGGCCTCGCCGGCGGCCTCGCGCCCGGCAACGTCGCCGAGGCGGTTCGTGTCACGCGCGCGCCGCTGGTCGACGTCTCCTCGGGAGTCGAAAGCGCGCCGGGGGTCAAGGATGTGGACAGCATCGCGGCCTTCTGCAAAGCCGCGCGCGGATCATGAACGCCCCCAACAGCTATCGCACCGGGCCTGACGAACGCGGCCATTTCGGCCCGTTCGGCGGGCGCTACGTCGCCGAGACGCTGATGCCGCTGGTGCTCGATCTCGACCGCGAATACCGCGCGGCCAAGGCCGACCCGGCGTTCCAGGCCGAGTTCGACGACTTGCTCGAGCACTATGTCGGCCGCCCCAGCCCGCTCTACTTCGCCCCGCGGCTCACCGAGGAACTGGGGGGGGCGCAAGTCTGGTTCAAGCGCGACGAATTGAACCACACCGGCGCGCACAAGATCAACAACTGCGTCGGCCAGATCCTGCTGGCGATGCGGATGGGCAAGACCCGGATCATCGCCGAGACCGGCGCGGGCCAGCACGGCGTCGCCACCGCCACGGTCTGCGCGCGGTTCGGGCTGCCGTGCGTGATCTACATGGGCGCCAAGGACGTCGAACGGCAGGCGCCCAACGTGTTCCGGATGAAGCTGCTCGGCGCCGAGGTGGTGCCGGTGACGAGCGGCGCCAACACGCTCAAGGACGCGATGAACGAGGCGCTGCGCGACTGGGTCGCCAACGTCCACGACACGTTCTACATCATCGGCACCGCCGCCGGCCCGCACCCCTACCCCGAGCTGGTCCGCGACTTCCAGAGCGTGATCGGCCGCGAGGCGCGCGAGCAGATGCTGGCGCGAACCGGCCGCCTGCCCCACCTGCTCGTGGCGGCGATCGGCGGCGGCAGCAACGCGATCGGGCTGTTCCATCCGTTCCTCGACGACGCCGACGTCAAGATGCTCGGGGTCGAGGCGGCTGGGCACGGTCTGGACAAGCAGCACGCCGCTAGCCTCGCGGGCGGCCGCCCCGGCATCCTCCACGGCAACAAGACCTACCTGCTCCAGGACGACGACGGCCAGATCGCCGAGGCGCACTCGATCAGCGCGGGGCTCGACTACCCCGGGATCGGCCCCGAGCATTCGTGGCTCAAGGAGATCGGACGAGTCGATTACACCAGCGTCACCGACGGCGAGGCATTGGACGCGTTCCAGCTTCTCTGCCGCACCGAAGGCATCCTCCCCGCGCTCGAACCCAGCCACGCGATCGCCGCGGTCAAGAAAGTCGCGCCGACGATGGCCAAGGACGCGGTCATCCTCGCCAACCTCTGCGGCCGCGGAGACAAAGACATCTTCACGGTGGCGGAGCACCTGGGGGTCGAACTGTGACAGCGCATTGTTGCGAGATGATGCGTTCGAATGTCGAAAATTCGTGCGAGCGGCATCCCGACCGGCACGATTGTCCCGATTGCCTCATTGAGTTCTGGCCCGATCAAGAGACCTACGGGATTATGGTTCACGACGGTGGACAGTCGATGACCGCGATCAGCTTTTGTCCATGGTGTGGAGCTGATTTGGCAAAGCGAAACCAAGAGTGACCCGCCTCGCCGCCGCTTTCGCCAAGCCGCATTCGGCGCTGGTCTGCTTCGTCACCGCGGGCGACGGCGACACCGCCGCCGTGCTTGACGCGCTGGTCGCGGGCGGGGCGGACGTGATCGAGCTGGGGATGCCGTTCACCGATCCGATGGCCGACGGCCCGGCGATCCAGGCGGCGAACTTGCGCAGCTTCGCCGCGGGAACGACCACCGCCGAGATCTTCCGCCTCGCCGCCGAGTTCCGCGCGCGCCACGCCGACGTGCCGCTGGTGCTGATGGGCTACGCCAACCCGATGACCGTGCGCGGGCCCGAGTGGTTCGCCGAGGAATGCGCCAAGGCCGGGGTCGACGGGGTGATCTGCGTCGACCTTCCGCCCGAGGAGGACGACGCGCTCGGCCCGGCGTTGCGCGCCAAGGCAATTGCCCCGATCCGCCTCGCCACCCCGACCAGCGACGCCGCGCGGCTGCCGACGATCCTCGAAGGCTCGTCCGGGTTCGTCTATTACGTCTCGGTCGCGGGCATTACGGGCAAGCAACAGGCGGTCCAGGGCAGCATCGAGACAGCCGTGGCCGGGTTGAAGGCCGCCACCGACCTCCCCGTCGCGG
>DATLDS010000097.1:0-5262 GCA_035525735.1 Novosphingobium sp. | reverse complement strand
CAATCTCAACCTCGATCCCGAAAAGGCCGATACCTACACCTTCGGCGTGGTGGCGCAGCCTTCGTTCCTGCCGCGGTTCGCGATCTCAGCGGATTACTACCACATCAAGGTCAAGGACGTGATCGGCGCGCCGACTCCGGGCGATCTGATCAGCGCGTGCTTCGGCGGGTTGAGTGCGGCGAGCGCGACCGACCCGAACTGCACGGTGATCCGGCGCAACCCGTTCACCGGCGGCCTCGACGGCGATCCCGCGATCACCGGGGGCCTGTTCGCTCCGCTCACCAACCAAGGCCGGCTGTTCACCGACGGCATCGACGTGATCGCCAACTACAACACCGATCTCGGCTTTGCCGATTGGGCGATCGCTTTCTCGGGCAACTACACCTTCAACTCGAAGTTCAAGGCCACTCCCGCCGGGCTCAACCGTGAGTGCGTGGGGTATTACTCGTCGAACTGCTCGTTCACCGGGTCGCTTCAGCCGAAGTTCCAGTGGAGCCTGCGCAACACCTTCACTATCGACGAGATCGATCTGTCGCTGCTGTGGCGCCATATCGACCGGATGGAGCAGGAGCCGGACGACATCCTCAACGGCAATGGCCCGACGTTCGTCGGAACACTGCCGGCGACGGGGGCCAACGACTTCCTCCAGGGCCGTGACGTCAACTTCCAGCGGCAGAAGGCTTACGACATCTTCGACCTGACCGCGCGAGTGAACGTCAACGACAACTTCACCTTCACCTTCGCGGTGCAGAACCTGCTCGACAAGCTGCCCCCGCTGGTCGGGACCGGCGTCAGCGGTTCGACCTACAACGGCGGCAACGTCTATCCGTCGACGTACGACTCGCTGGGCCGTCGTTACGCGGTGGGTGCTCGGATCCGGTTCTAACCGATCGGGCCAATGGCCATGTAGAAGCGGGGGCGGGCAGCGATGCCCGCCCCTTCTTTTTTGCGCGCCGAGCGCGGCGCCTGCTAGAGTCCTCCCGATGAGCGACCCGCACCTCGCCCGCGCCGCGCAAGCGGCCGAAGCCGCGCTCGCGCAAGGCTCGGGCGATGCCTACGATTGCATGGTCGCAGCGCTGGGCCGCGCCGACCAGGGCGACCGCGCGGGCGCGCAAGCGCTGTTCGACCGCGCGGTGGCACTCGAGCCTAACGACCCCGCGGTGCTGACCGGGCTCGCCAACTGGTATCGCAAGGAGGGCCGGCTGAGCGAAGCGGTGCGTGCGTGCGACGCGGCGATCGCCGCCGCTCCGCAATATCCCGACGCCTGGATCGAGCGCGGCGCGGCTTATGCCGCCGGGGGTTCGTCGGCCATCGCGCGCGACAGCTATGCCCGCGCCGCCGCGCTGGCGCCGGGCAACGCGGTCGCGCACGCCGGGTTCGCCGCGCTCGCCGCGCGCGACGGCGCGCTCGACGAGGCGCGGCACGCCGCGACGCGGGCGTTGCGGCTCGATCCGGCAAGCCTCGTCGCCGCGGGCACGCTCGCCACCGTGGCGCTCGAGGAAGGCGAACCGGACGCGGCGCGGCGGGTGCTCGAACCCGCGCTGGGCCGTACCGCTTCGGGCCCCGACCGGCCTCAGGCGCTGACCCTGCTGGCGACCGCGCACGAGCGGCTCGGCGATCCCGACGCCGCCTACCCGCTCTATGCCCGCGCCAACGCCGAGTTCGCCGCGCTCCACGAACGCGAGGTGGCGGGGTCGCTGTCCGGCTTGCGCTTGATCGAGGCGATCGAAGCCGGCTTGCGCGCGGTCGACCCGCGGCTGTGGCGCCGGCCATCGACCGATGCTCGGGCGGGCGATGCAATCGGCCCCGTGTTCCTCACCGGATACCCGCGCTCGGGCACCACGCTGGTCGAGAACGTCCTGGCGTCGCTCCCCGGGGTCGCGGCGCTCGAGGAGCGGCCCACGCTGGGCGCCGCCGATCGCCGCTATCTAAGCGGCGACGAGGCCGCGATCGCGGCGGGACTTGCCGCGTTTGCGCGGCTCCCCGAGAGCGGGCTGGCCGAGCTGCGAACCGCGTACTGGGACAAGGTCCACGCGGCCGGAGTGCCGGCGAAGACGCCGCATTTCGTCGACATGGACCCGCTCAAGGGCGCGCACCTGCCGTTCATCGCCCGGATGTTTCCCGAAGCGCGCGTCGTCATCATGCGCCGCGATCCGCGCGACGTGGTGTGGAGCTGCTTCAAGACTCCGTTCGCGCCGACCACCGGGACGCTCGAGTTCACCACGCTCGAGCGCGCCGCCCGGCATTACGACGCGCTGATGCGGCTGATCGACCTCGCGCTCGAACGGCTGCCGCTCGCAGTGTTCGAGCTCGACTACCACCGCGTGGTCCGCGAGTTCGAGCCGACCACGCGAGCGCTTTGCGCGTTCACCGGAATCCCGTGGAGCGAGGACGTGCGCCGCTTCGACAAGACCGCGCAAGCGCGCGGGGTCTCGACCGCCAGCGCTGGGCAAGTCCGCAAGGGGCTTTACGACGGCTCGGGCCAATGGCGCCCTTACGCGCGCCATTTCGAGCCGATCGTGCCGATCCTAGCGCCGTGGATCGAACGCTTCGGTCACGCCTGACGTGCCCGAAGCCGAGTCCCTCGATCCGCGGGCCCTGGTCGCGCTTGCCGCGGAGCACCGCGGCGCCGGCCGGCTGCGCGACGCGGTGCTTGCCTGCGACGCCGCGATCCGCGCCGCGCCGAACCATGCCGGCGCGTGGCTCGAGCGCGGCTTCGTCTTCGCCAGTGGCGGATCGATGGCGCGCGCGGGCGAATGCTATTCCCGGGTCCTCGCGCTCGATCCGGGCAACGCGCTCGCGCATGCAGGGCTCGCAGGCATCGCCGCGCGCAATGGTAACGGCGACGCCGCGCGGCGCCATGCGACGGCAGCGCTGGCGCTCGACCCCGCCAACGCCACCGCCACTCTGGCGCTAGCGACGGTCGAGAGCGAAGCCGGCGATGCCGATGCGGCGCGCGCGCGGCTCGAACCGCTGGTGGCGCGACTGGCGCAGCCCGAACCCGACCGCTCGCTCGCCTACACCCTGCTCGGCGACGCTTACGCCCGCCTGGGCGAGCCCTCGCGCGGGCACGACGCTTACGTCCGCGCCAACGCGGATTTCGCCGCGATCCACGCGACGCAATACGCCCATCGCCCGCCGCATCTCGCGTTCGTCGCGAGCGTGGCGGACGCGCTGGCCGAGCACGATTTCGCTCCCGGCACCGCCCCGTCTTCGCCCGGCGCGCCCGCGCGGCACTTGTTCCTCCTCGGCTACCCGCGCTCGGGCAACACGCTGGTCGAAAACGTGCTCGCCTCGCTGCCCGACGTCGTCGCGCTCGAGGAGCGGCCGACGCTGCGCGACGCCGACCGCGCGTGGCTCGCCGATCCCGACGGGCTACGCCGCCTCGCCGCCGCCCCCGAAGCCGAGCTCGCCGAACAGTGCGCCGCCTATTGGCGCAAGGTGGCCGAGGCGGGGGTCGAAGTCGGCGGGCGCACGTTCGTCGACATGGACCCGCTCAAGGGCACGCGGCTGCCGATGATCGCGCGGCTGTTTCCCGAGGCGAAAGTGCTCGTCATGCGCCGCGACCCGCGCGACGTGGTGTGGAGCTGCTTCCGCACCCAATTCGCGCTGACCAACGCGGCGATGGACTTCACTACGCTCGAGCGCGCGGCGCGCCACTACGACGCGATGATGCGGGTCCTCGAGCTGGCGCGCGAGCGCTTGGCGCTGTCGTTCCACGAGGTCCGCTATGAAAGCCTCGTCGCCGACTTCGATGCGACGACGCTGGCGCTGTGCGATTTCGCGGGGCTGCGCTGGGACGAATCGGTCCGCCGCTTCGACCGGACCGCGATGGCGCGCGGCGTCGCCACCGCCAGCGCGGGCCAGGTGCGCAAGGGACTCTACGACGGCTCGGGCCAATGGCGCCCCTACGCTCGCTGGCTCGAACCGGTCATGCCGATCCTCGCGCCGTGGATCGAGCGCTTGAGCTACGCCTAGAGCAACGGGCGCGGCGGCTCGAGCGCGATCCCCGCGCTCGCCGCGACCGCTTCGGCCCAGACCGTGACTTTGCCGATCTCGTCGCCATAAGCCGTGCGCGCCGCATCGTAATCGCGCGCCCGCGCCTCGGGGCCGTACGCCGCGCCCGACTTCGAGTGGCGGGTGAACGCGGGGCCGTGCGCGATCTCGTCGACCGCGGCGGCATCGAGCGCGAGACCATAGTGCCGGGCCGCCGCGCCGATCGCCGCGGCGGGGTCGTCGGCCAGGCGATCGGCGTCGAGCGTCGCGAAGCGCGCGCCGAACTCGGCGGCCAGCGCTGCGAACTGGCGGTGCTGCGCCAGCCAGCCGAGCGCGGCGACCTGCAAGTCGGTCTGGCGGAAGTAGTCCTGCGCGCTGAACCCGAACGGCGCGAAACCGTCGCCGAGGTAGCCTTCGAGCAGTTCGCGTCCCCACGCTCGGCACTCGAGCCCCTTGCGCGCGACCGAGACCAGGAACGTCTCGAGCGGGGCATAAAGGCCGATCGCGGGCGCGTCGCTTCGCAGCGAAAGCATCAGGCGGGTCAGCGGGTTGAGCACATTCGAAGGCTTGACCACGACCGCCTCGCCCGCGGCGAACGGGCGCGCGAGCAGGCGTCCGGCAAGATCGGCGAGCCGCGCGACCTCGCGCGGCGGCGCGCCGCGGCGACGGAACCCGACGAGATCGTTGAGGATCACCGGCTCGCTCAAGCCCATCGCCGCGCCGGGGCGGTCGAGCGCGCGAACCAGCATGGTCGAGCCGCAGAACGCCGAATGGAACAGCCAGCACAGCGGGCCCGGCCCGGCCTCGCGCAGCGCCTCCGCCGCGGGCATTTCGTGCGTCGGCAGGTCGGGACCGAGCAAATCGTCGACGAGGAACGCGATTTCGCGATGCCGCTCGCGCGGCACGCGGACGAAGCGCACGCGGTCTTCGCTCTCGATGTAGCGATGCGCGAGCCACTCGGCGTTGGACAGGTCGAAGCGGGGAGAGGCGGTCATCGTCAGCGTTCTACGAAGCGAGCCGAGCGGCGGCAATGGCCGCTTGCCGCGCCGCCGTGCGCGACTTATCGCCGCGGCGATGGACCCCGCCGATCCGACCACCGAGGCCGCGCGCCGCGCGAACGCCGAGGGCCTCGCGGCGCTGCGCGCGGGCGACGGCGCGGCGGCGACGCGCGCGTTCGGGGTCGCGACCGCAGCCGATCCTCAGGCGGGCGCGCTGTGGCGCAACCTCGCGCACGCGCATCGCCTGACGCGCGACGCAGGCGCGGAG
>DATLDS010000076.1:0-3302 GCA_035525735.1 Novosphingobium sp. | reverse complement strand
GCAAGCCGGTGCGCAGCGGCGCGATCCAGCGCGTGCGCTGGAAAATGCTCTAGGGCGCCGGTTCACGCCGCGCCACGCGCTTCGCACTGGCGTGAGCGGTTTCCCACCGCTAGCGTCGCGCGACTTCTTCTGAGGAGATACACGATGGTCGGAAAGTGGATGAAATGTGCCGCGGCGGGCGCGGCTCTCATGATGAGCGCGTCGGCCCTTGCCGCGCCGGCCAACGTGCGCGCCGCCGTCGCCGCGACCAGCGCGCGGACCGCCACCAACATCGAGCGTGACGCCGGGCGCAAGCCGGCCGAAGTACTCGCGTTCCTCGGTCTGCAGCGCGGCGCCAGCGTGCTCGATGCCTTTGGCGGCAACCTTTACTGGGCCGAGATCTTCAGCCCGGCAGTAGGGCCGAAGGGCCGCGTCACCATCTGGCAGCCGACCCAATTCCTGTCCGACAAGACGCGCGCCGGCGTTGCGGCCTTTACTGCCGCGCACCCGAACGTGACGCTGATTTCGAGCCCGTTCGAGGCGCCCGACCTTGGCCGCAACGCGTACGACTTCACGCTCATCAACCTCGACTATCACGACGTCTATTGGACGAACGAGAAGAACAAGATCGTGCGGATGGAACCGCAGGCCTGGCTCAAGCGGCTCTATGCGGCGGTGAAGCCGGGCGGCATCGTCGGGATCATCGACCATTCCGCCATCGCCGGCAGCGACCCGCGCGCGTCGGTCGAGGCGCTGCACCGCATCGACGAGGCCGTCGTGCGCGCCGACTTCAAGCGGGCCGGGTTCCAGCTGGTCGCGACTAGCAACCTCCTGCGCAATCCCGCCGACGACCGGAAGGTCGGCGTGTTCGACGCCAAGATCCGCGGCAAGACCGACCGCTTCATCCTGAAATTTCGAAAGCCGCGCCGATGAATGAAGCCGTGACGAGCAGCGGGCAGGACCCCGCACCGCGGATCAACCGGTCCTCCCTGTGGGTCCTCGCCTCGCTGTTCGCGGGCCTGCTGTTTGGCGCGCTGGTCGCCAACTTGGGCGACGGCTGGCGCGAGCCGATGGTCCGCGTCGCGTCGATGGTCGGCGGACTATGGCTCGACGCGCTCAAGATGACGGTGATCCCGCTCATCATCGCGCTGCTCGTGACCGGCATCGTCGGCGGTGCCGATGCGGCGCGCGCGGGCGGAGTCGCAGGGCGGTCGTTCGCCTGGTTCTTCGGCGTGCTTACCGGTTCGGCGATCTTCGGCGCGCTGGCGATGATCGCGCTGATCAAGCTGTTCCCGCTGCCGGTCGAGGCGGCGAATGCGCTTCGCGCAGGGCTTTCGGGGGTCGACGCCAATGCCGCGGCATCGTCGGTGCCGACGCTCGACGACTTCATCAAGGGCGTCATCCCGACCAATCCGATCGCGGCGGCGGCCAATGACAAGATCCTGCCGCTCGTCATCTTCACCGCCTTGTTCGCCTTTGCCGTGACCCGTGTCGACGCGGGGCACCAGCGGACCATCGCGAACTTCTTCCAGGCGATCGAGAAAGCCATGCTGGTGCTGATCGGCTGGGTGTTGTGGCTTGCGCCCTTCGGCGTGTTCGGGCTGGCCTTCGCGGTCGGCGCGGGCGCGGGCGGGGCGGCGTTTGGCGCGGTGCTGCACTACGTCGTACTCGCCTCGGCGGTTGGCCTGCTCGTCATGCTGGCGGGATACGGCATCGCCGTCTTCGGCGCGGGATGGTCGGTCGGGCGCTTCTTCCGGGCGATGATCCCGGCGCATTCGGGTGCCATTTCGACCCAGTCGAGCCTCGCCAGCCTGCCCGCAATGCTAGAGGCCGCGCGCGAGCTTGGCGTCCCCGAAAGCAATCGCGACGTCAGCCTGCCGCTGGCGGTGGCGCTCTTCCGGGCATCGGGGCCGGCGGTCAATATCGCGGTCGCGGTGTACATCGCCTACTGGCTGCAGATCGACCTCACGCCGTGGAACCTCGCGGCCGGGATCGCGGTGGCGTCGGTGGCAAGCTATTGGGCGGTCAGCCTGCCCGGAGCCTTGTCGTTCGTCACTTCGATCGCGCCGATCGCGCTGGTCATGGGATTGCCGATCGAGCCGCTCGCGCTGCTCATCGCGGTCGAGGTCATCCCCGACATCTTCCGCACGCTGAGCAATGTGACGATGGACGTCGCGGTGACGGGCGCGGTGGCGAACCACGGGCGCGACATCGGGGTCAGCAGAGAGATCGAGCCGGTACCGATCTCGAAGAACTAGCGCCCGGCGATCTGCCTGACCTGGTCGGCGTAGAGGCGGCCGACGGGCTGTTCGCTGCCGTCGGCGAGGCGTGCGATCCAGCGGCCAGAAGGGTTGCGCGCAAAGCCGGTGATGACGTCGCGGCGCACGATCGCCGAGCGGTGGAGGCGAACGAACAGGGCAGGGTCGAGCCCGTCCTCGAGCGCGGCCATCGAATGGTGGATGAGCCAGCTGCGCTTGCCGACATGCAGCCGCATATAGTCGCGCTCGGCCGAGACGCGGTCGATGTCGCGCGCGGCAATGCGCACCAGCCCGCTCATGTCCGACGCCCAGAATTCCTCGAGGTAGCGCGGCACTTCGCCAACACGCTCCGCGGCGTCGGGGCCGCGCTGGGCAAGGAAGGTCCGCGCCCGCTCGAGCGCGCGATTGAGCCGCGTGCCGTCGGCGGGCTTCATCAGATAGTCGACCGCGGCGACCTCGAACGCGGCGACCGCGAACTGGTCGTAGGCGGTGATGAAGACCACCGCCGGCGAGCGGGTCAGCCGCGACAAAGCGCGCGCGACCTCGATCCCGTCGAGGCCGGGCATGGCGATGTCGAGCATGACGACATCAGGCGCGGTCTGCTCGGCGAGGGCGACCGCCTCGGTCCCGTCATGGGCAGTGCCGACGAGGGTGACGCCATCGACCCGGGCGAGGAGCAGGCCGAGGCGCTCGCTGGCGAGGGGTTCGTCATCGGCAACCAGGATACGCAACGGCTCAATCATCTTTGCTCACCATCGGCAGGGCGATCGACACCTGATAGCCGCCCGGGATCGGGCCGAAGCGGCAATCGGCACGGTCGCCGTAATGCGCCTCGAGGCGCTGACAGACGTTGGCGAGGCCAAGCCCGGTCCCCTCGTGCGCGGGGACCGCGGCGGGGATGGTCGGGCCGGCCTCGGCAAGGCGGTTGGTGACGTCGATCTGCATCCGGCCGCCGTCGAGCGGGCGCGCCGAGATGGTCAGCAGTACCGGGTCGCGGGTCGCCGACACGCCATATTTGATGGCGTTCTCGACCAGCGGCTGGAGGATGAGCGCGGGGACCGGGGT
>DATLDS010000058.1:0-14177 GCA_035525735.1 Novosphingobium sp. | reverse complement strand
CAGGCGATCGGGATGGGGTCGCTGGCGTGGTGGGGCATGGACGCATGTCCACCCCGCCCGCGCACGGTGATGAGGAACGAGTCGGCCGAGGCCATGAGCGACGAGCCCTTGGTGGCGATCACCCCGTTGGGCAGGGTGGGGGACTGGTGGATCGCGAAGGCCATCGACACGGGCTCCGCACCGTCGGCGGCGGTGGCCAGCAGGCCCTCGTCGAGCATGTGCTTGGCCCCGTCGTGCCCCTCCTCACCCGGCTGGAACATGAAGGCCACCCGTCCGCGCAGCGAGCCCCGCCGCGCGCTCAGCAGCTTGGCGGCCCCGGCGAGCATCGCCACGTGGGTGTCGTGGCCGCAGGCGTGCATGGCGCCATCGACCGTGCTCTTGAACTCGAGATCGGTGTCCTCGGGCATCGGCAGCGCGTCCATGTCGCCGCGCAGCAGGACGGATCGTCCCGGCTTTCCTCCCCCCAGAGTCGCGACGAGCCCCGTGGTCGAAGGCCCCTCGCGCCACTCGAGCGGCAGATGCGCGAGCGCGGCGCGGATCTTGTCGCGCGTCAGCGGGGTTTGCAGGCCCAGCTCGGGCTCGGCATGAATCGCCCGGCGCAACGCGGTGAGCTTGTCGGCGATCGCCTCGGCGGCGTCAGTGAGGGAGGGGCGATCGAGAACGGTGGCCATGAGAAACCTCGCTGATGTCCGCACAATAAACCACCATTGTCATTCCCGCGAAAGCGGGAACCCATGGCGGAAAATTTTTCGGCGATCGTTGACGCCCATGCGGCCGATCATGGAACCTCGCCTTCGCCGGGATGACAAAGGATGTTGCTCGTTGCCGCCTCAGTCCAGCTCGACCAGGTGCACCGCGTAGCCCTTGCCGTGCAGCGCATCGACCAGCGCGGCGAGCTGCTCCTTGTCGCGCGCCTCGCACTCGATGTCGGTGATCAGGCCCTTGGCGGGGAGCGTGGTGAAGATGCGCTGATGATAGATCTCGATGATGTTGACCTGGTGGCGGTCGAACTCGCGCATCACCTTGAACAGCGCGCCGGGCCGGTCCTGAAGCGTGATCCTCAGACGCGCGAGCCGGCCCGAACGGGCGAGGTCGCGCAGCAGCACGTTGGCGAGCAACCGCGTGTCGATGTTGCCGCCGCACAGCACGATCCCGACCTTGCGCCCGGCGAACAGTTGCGGGTGCGAGAGCACCGCGGCGAGCCCCGCCGCGCCCGCGCCCTCGACCACCGACTTCTCGATCTGGAGGAGCAGCGCGACCGCGCGCTCGAGCGCGGCCTCGTCGACCAGGACCAGGTCGTCGAGCAGCTTGGCGAGCCACGCCGAGGTGTATTCGCCGGGCTCCTTGACCGCGATGCCTTCGGCCAGCGTGTCGCCGCCGCATGGCAGGTCGGTGCCCTTGAGGCGGTTGTAAAGCGAGGGATAGAGCGCCGCCTCGACCCCGATCAGGCGCACGTCGGGACGCAGCGCGCGCGCCACGGTGCCCATCCCCGAGGCAAGCCCGCCGCCGCCGACGGGGATCGCCAGCGTATCGAGCTCGGGCACGTCCTCGAGCATCTCGAGCGCGACCGTCCCCGCCCCCGCGGCGACGTTGGGATCGTCGAACGGGTGGACGAAGGTCAGCTCGAGCTCGTCCTCGAGCAACCTCGCGTGGGCATAGGCGTCGTCGAAGGTCTCACCCTCGAGCACGACCTTCCCGCCGACGCTCTCGGTCTGCATCACCTTCACCGTCGGCGTGGTGCGCGGCATGACGATCGTCGCCGGCACGCCGAGCCGCGTGGCGTGATAGCTCAGCCCTTGCGCGTGATTGCCCGCGCTCGCCGCGATCACCCCGCGGTTGCGCCGCTCGCCGCCCAGCAGGAGCAGCGCGTTGAGCGCGCCGCGCTCCTTGTAGGCGGCGGTGAATTGCAGGTTCTCGAACTTGAGCCAGACCTCGGCGCCGCTGATCTGGCTCAGCGTGCGGCTGTGGAGCGTCGGCGTGCGGACCACCGCGCCGGCAATGCGCGCCGCCGCGGCGCGCACGTCGGCGAGCGTCAGCAGCGAATCCGGGGCGGGGTCGGCGAGGCGCGCGGGACTATCCATCGCCGCGCGCGGTAACCGAACCGGGCGGGCTTGGGAACCGCCGATCGCGGCTGTTCCTCAAGCCAAAACCGGTTAAGGACAGCCTCCATGACCGAACCGCACAACGTCTCTTTCCTCGGGCTCGGGGTGATGGGCGCGCCGATGGCGCGACACCTGGCCGAGGCCGGGCACCGCCTCACCGTGTACAACCGCACGCCGCGCCGGGTCGAGCAATGGCGGGCGGACAACCCCGCGCTGACGGTGCGCGTCGCGCATTCGCCCGCCGAAGCCGCCGACGGCGCCGATGTGGTGCTGACGTGCGTCGGCAACGATGACGATCTCGCCGACGTCGTGCTCGGCCCCGCGGGGGCGTTCTCGACCCTGCGCCGCGGCGGGCTGTTCGTCGATCACACCACGGTCTCGGCCAAGATCGCGCGGCAGATCGCGGTCGAGGCGCGCGACAAGGAAATCCTGTGCGTCGACGCGCCGGTCACCGGCGGCCAGGCGGGCGCGGAGAACGGCACGCTTTCGGCGCTGTGCGGCGGCGCGGCCAAGGCGGTCGAGGCGGCGCGCCCGATCCTCGCCGCCTACGCCGCGCGGATCACCCACGTCGGCAAGGCGGGGGCGGGGCAATCGACCAAGATGGTCAACCAGATCTGCATCGCCGGGATCCTCGCCGGCCTCAGCGAGGCGGTGCGCTTCGCCCAGGGCGCGCGGCTCGACATGGCGCGGGTCTACGAGGGCATCTCGGGCGGGGCGGCGCAAAGCTGGCAGATGGACAACCGCTGGAGCACGATGGACGAGGGCAAGTTCGACTTCGGCTTCGCGGTCGACTGGATGCGCAAGGACCTGGGACTGGCGATCGACGAGGCGCGCGCGATCGGCGTCGGGGTGCCCGTCGCCGCGCTGGTCGATCAGTTCTATTCGGAGGTCCAGGCGATGGGCGGCGGCCGCGAGGACACCAGCGCGCTGATCCGCCGCCTGCCCAGGAAGGGAAGCGCCGCGTGATCGCGCGGTGGCTGACGGCGCTCGCCGCGCTTGTTCTGCTGGCCTCGCCCGCGCGCGCCGACACGCTGGTCGTCAACGTCAACGGCGTGACGCTGAACGACCAGGGCACGGTCGAGCGCTTCACCGCTTTGCTGTTCGGCGCCGACGGGCGGGTCAAGGCGGTCTACCGCGGCAAGGACAAGCGGCCCAAGGCGCAGTACCAGATCGACGGCAGGGGCCGGACGATGATCCCCGGGCTGATCGACGCGCACTTGCACGTGATGGGGATCGGCTTCGGCGCGCTGACGCTCGACTTGTCCGAAACCCGCAGCCTCGCCGAGGCGCAGGCGAGGATCGCCGATTACGCCGCCGAGCACCCCGACCGCGCCTGGATCATCGGCGGCGGCTGGAACCAGGAATTGTGGGGGCTCGGCCGGTTTCCCACCGCCGCCGATCTCGACAGCCCCGCGCTCGCCCGCGCGCTGGCGGGTCGGCCGGTGTGGCTCGAGCGGGTCGACGGTCACGCCGGGTGGGCCAACGCCGCCGCGCTCGCCGCGGCGGGCGTCACCGCGGCGAGCCAGGACCCCGCCGGCGGGCGGATCGAGCGCCTCGCCGGGGGCCGTCCGGCGGGCGTCCTCGTCGACAACGCGATGAACCTCGTCGGCCGCGTCGTCCCCCCGCCGCGCGCGTCGGACCGCGACCTCGCGCTCGACCAGGCGCAGCGCCTGCTGCTCGCGCGCGGGGTGACCGCGGCGGCCGATATGGGCACCAGCCTCGACGACTGGCAGGCGTTCCGCCGCGCGGGCGATGCCGGGCGGTTGCGCGTGCGGATCATTAGCTACGCCGCCGGGGTCGAGGACATGGTCCGCATCGCCGGGCCCGGGCCGAGCCCGTGGCTTTACGACGACCGGCTCCGGCTCACCGGGGTCAAGCTCTACCTCGACGGCGCGCTCGGCAGCCGCGGGGCATGGCTCAAGGCGCCTTACGCCGACGCACCGGGGACGCGCGGGCTGCCGCGGCTCGACGACACCCAGCTCGCCAACCTGATGAGCCGCGGGGCGATGGACGGCTTCCAGGTCGCGGTCCACGCGATCGGCGACCGCGCCAACGCCGCGCTGCTCGATGCGATCGAAGAGCTTTCGGCGACTTACAAGGGCGACCGGCGCTGGCGGGTCGAGCACGCGCAAGTGGTCGATCCCGTCGACCTGCCGCGCTTCGGCCGGCTCGGCGCGATCGCCTCGATGCAGCCGATCCACCAGGTCTCGGACCGGACGATGGCCGAAGCGCGGCTCGGCCCGGCGCGGCTCGCGGGCGCTTACGCCTGGCGCAGCATCGCCGCGGGCGGCGCGCGGCTCGCGTTCGGGTCGGACGCGCCGGTCGAGCTGCCCGACCCGTTCGCCGGAATCGCCGCGGCGATTTCGCGCGAGGACGCCAGCGGGCAGCCGCCCGGCGGATGGCAGCCGCAGGAACGGATCGACCGCGCCGCCGCGCTCGCCGGCTACACCACCGGCGCGGCGTACGCCGGGTTCGCCGAAGACCGGCTCGGCCGCCTCGCCCCGGGCTTTCGCGCCGATTTCGTGTTCGTCGACGTCGACCCGCTGCTCGCCCCGCCGGGCGAGATTCGCCGGGCGCGGGTGCTCGAGACCTGGGTCGGGGGGGCAAAGGTGTTCGAGGCCGCGCCGGGCAGCCGGGCTGCCAAGGAACGGTAAGCGGACATCGTGGTTATCAACCGATGAGGCGATCCCCGGCGCGTTTAGGAAATGGTAACGATCAACCGTTTACGGCGATTTTCGGACTGGACGCAAAAACGGTTCGCGGATAATGGTTTGAATGCTCGCGGCAAGGATTGGTCGGGGGCACGCAGAGTATCTTCGCTGAAAGTCGCGCCGTTGGGAGGCGGTCGGCTGGATGAGGGGTGTTGAGTTGTTACGCTTGCGCGGTCTCGACGATGGCGCTAAGCGGGCAGGCGAATGAAGCTCAAAGGAGACGATTCAATGAAGTTCCGTACTATGGCTGCCGCTGTCGCAGCCTTGACCCTGACCACCTCGCCGGTTCTGGCGCAGGCCTCGGTCGAGCGCGCCGCCGCTCCTGTCGCGAGCGAGAGCGAGATGGGCGGTTCTTCCACCCTCCTGCTGATCATCGCGGTCGTCCTGTTCGGCGCCGGCATCTTCTTCCTCGTCGACAACGAAGACGACGATCCCGACAGCCCGTAAGCTTCGGCTTCTTCGCGAGCTTAGAAAAAGCGGGGCCGACGCCCCGCTTTTTTTGTGTCCGAAAGGGACGTAGGCGGCGCCCCCATCCCGCGCCCGCGCGCCTACCCGGGAATATTATCAGACGCCGCGCCGTCCTCCGCCGCCTTGCGCTTGGCGTCGGCGCGTTCGGTCAGGCGCATCACCACCAGCGAGCCTTCGAACAGCACCAGCAGCGGCGCCGCGAGCATCAGCTGCGAGACGACGTCGGGCGGGGTCGCCACCGCCGCGACCGCGAAGATCGCGACGATGACGTAGCGCCGCGCGCGCGCCAGCTGCGCCCGGCTGACGATCCCCGCGCGGTTGAGCAGGAGCAGCAGCACCGGCAGCAGGAAGCTGATACCGAACGCGAGGATGAACTGCATGACCAGGCTGAGGTAGTCGCCGGTGCCCGGCAGCGCCTCGAGCTTGAGCCCGCCCTTGGTCCCCTCGAAGCCTAGGAACCAGCGGAACGCGGTGGGCATCACGACGTAGTAGGCGAGCGCCGCGCCGCTCCCGAACAGCACCGGGGTGGCGATCAGGAACGGCAGGAACGCGCGCTTTTCGCGGGCGTACAGCCCCGGCGCGACGAACGCCCACAGCTGGTTGGCGATGATCGGAAAGCTGATCAGGAACGCCGCGAACAGCGCGACCTTCAATTCGACGAAGAACGCCTCGTAAAGCTTGGTGTAGATCAGCCGGCCCTCGCCCGCGGGGAACGCCTGGGTCAGCGGGCGGACGAGGAAGCCGAAGATGTCGTCGGCGAAATAGAGGCACACCGCGAACGCGAGGCCGAGCGCGGCGACGCAGCGCAGCAGGCGGCCGCGCAGCTCGATCAGGTGATCGAGCAGCGGCGCCTGGCTATCGTCGATGTCGCGAAGGGCGAACAGCTTCGTCATCGCCTCACGGCGGGCCCGGCTCGCCGAGCGGCAGCGGGACTTGCCGTTCGGCGGGCGGGTCGACCGCCGCGGCCGCCGCCTCGGGGGTCTGCTCGGCGGCGTCGGACGCCATGATCGCGGCGTTCTGCTCGCGCCATTTCTTCTCCATCTCCTCGAGCTCGGCTTCGCGGATCATCGTCTCGATGCCGGTGCGGAAATGGCCCGAAACGCGCCGGATCTTGCCGATCCAGCGCCCCGCGGTGCGCAACGCGAGCGGCAGGTCCTTGGGCCCGATCACGACGATCGCGACGATCGCGGTCAGCAGCAGTTCCGACGCGCCGACGTCGAACATGGCGCGGGTTTCCGTTCAGGCCGCGTCGTCGCGCGGCGGAGGGGCCGCCGACGCGCGGCCCGGGTCGACCGGCGTCGGGCTGGCATCGGAGGTCGCAGCGGGAACCACCGGGGTCTCGGCGGGCATCGCCGCGGGCGGCGGTGCGATCCGCGGCGGCAGCGGCCGGTCGGCCTCGTCGCTCATTCCGGCCTTGAAGCTTTTGATGCCCTTGCCGAAGTCGCCCATCGTCTCGGCGATGCGCCCGCGCCCGAACAGCACGAGCACGACGAGCAGCACGATCACCCAGTGCCAGACCGAACCGAAACCCATGGAATTACTCCTTCACCCGCGAATATAGGCTGGGTGCGTGGCCTTTGCCAGTCAGTCGGCCAAGTCTTCGCGGGCCCGATCGCCCTCCGCCTCCTCGGCCTCGGTTTCGGCGCCTTCGCCCACCAGCGCCTCGAGCGCGTCGTCGACCGGGTCGAGCAGCCCGGCGGCGCGCAGTTCGTCGATCCCGGGCAGGTCGCGCCGCGATTCGAGCCCGAAGTGGCTGAGGAACGCCGGCGTGGTCGCGTAGATCACCGGGCGGCCGGGAACCTCGCGCCGCCCGGCGACGCGTACCCAGCCCGCCTCCATCAGCGCGTCGAGGCTGCCGCGCGCGGTCTGGACCCCGCGGATCGCCTCGATCTCGGCGCGGCTGACCGGCTCGTGGTAGGCGATGATCGCCAGCGCCTCCGTCGCCGCGCGCGATAGCCGGCGGACGTCCTCGCGCTCGCGGCGCAGCAGGTGCGAGAGGTCGGCCGCGGTCTGGAAGTGCCAGCGCCCGCCTCGCTCGACCAGCTCGATCCCGCGCCCGTCGTAATCCGCCGAAAGCGAACGCAGCGCAGCATCGACATCGGCGCCGCCGAGATGCGCCGAGAGCTGCGCCGCGGTCATCGGCTGCTCGGCCGCGAACAGCGCCGCTTCGACCGCGCGCGCGATCTCGTCGGGCCGGGTCACGCGCGCGCCCCTTGCAAACGACGCCCGCGCAAGCGCAGCTCGCCGAACGTCTCCTCCTGGGCAAGCTCGGCGCGGCCCTGGCGCGCGAGCTCGAGCGCGGCGACGAAGCTCGAGGCGAGCGCCGAGCGCCGCAGCCGCGGATCGTCGCCGCCCACCTCGTCGGCGCGGGGCAGGAAGTCCTCGAGCCGCATCCACTCGAGCGTGACGCCGAGCATCGCCGAAACCCGCGCCAGCGCGCTTTCGAGCGTCATCACCGCACGGTCGCGGACCATGTGGACCACCGGCGCGGTGCGTGCCTTGACCTGCCCGTACGCCTGGATCAGCGCGAACCAGTCGCACTGCCAGGCGTTGCGCCGCTCGACCCGCAAGCCCTCGGGCGCGCCCCGCGCGAATACGTCGCGCCCCAGCCGGTCGCGCGCCATCAGCCGCGCCCCCGCCTCGCGCATCGCGCCGAGCCGCTGGAGCCTGAGCTGGAGCCGCAGCGCCAGCTCCTCGGGGCTCGGCTCGACCCCCTCCTCGCGCGGCAGCAGGAGCAGCGACTTGAGGTAGGCGAGCCACGCCGCCATCACCAGGTAATCGGCGGCAAGCTCGAGCCGCAGCGCGGCGGCGCGCTCGATATAGGCGAGGTACTGGTCGGTGAGCGCGAGGATCGAGATCGTCTTGAGGTCGACCTTCTGGCGCCGCGCGAGGTCGAGCAGCAGGTCGAGCGGCCCTTCCCACCCGTCGAGCTCGAGGTACAGCGCAGTATCGTCGGCCAAAGAGCCCGTACGCGCGGACGCGGGCCCTTCCCACCCCTCGTCGCCCGCGAACAGGCTGTCGCGAGGAATCGTCTCGGTCATGCCAGCCCCGCCAGCGCGAGCAGGCGGTCGCGCTTGTCGAGCAACGCGGCCTGGTCTCCGGAAACCTCCCCGAAATCGGTCGTCGGCGCCAGCGCGCGCTCGAGCCGCGCCGCTGTTTGCGCCGTGATCGCGGGCAGCGCCTCGGCGATCCCGACCATGTCGTCCATCCTCGCCCAGCAATTGAGCGCGAGGTCGCAGCCCGCCGCGACCGCGCGCGCCGCGCGCTCGGGAATCGAGCCGGAAAGCGCTTCCATGTCGAGATCATCGGTCAGCAGCAGCCCATCGAACCCGATCCGCTTGCGAATGATCTCCTGAATCACGAAGCGGGACTGCGTGGCCGGGCTTTCCGCGTCCCACGCGGTGAACAGCAAGTGCCCGGTCATCCCGATGCTCGCATCCCTGAGCGCCCGGAACGGCGCGAGGTCGAGCTCGAGCTCGTCCTCGCTCGCCGTCACGGTGGGCATCGCCTTGTGCGTGTCAGTGGTGGTGCGGCCGTGCCCGGGCATGTGCTTGATCACCCCGGCGACCCCGGCGCGGGCCAGCCCGTCGAGCGTGGCGCGGCCCAGCGCGGCGACGCGCATCGGCTCCGAGCCGAGCGCGCGGTCGCCGATCACGTCGTTGGCGCCGGGCTGGCGGACGTCGAGTAGCGGCAGGCAATCGACGTTGATCCCGGCCTCGGCGAGGTCGAGCCCGAGCGCCTCGGCGTTGGCCCGCGCCGCCTCGATCGCGCTGATCGGAGCGAGGTCGAACAGCTTGTCGAACGCCTCACCGGGGGGGAACGCGAGCCATTCGGGCGGCTTCATCCGCGCCACGCGTCCGCCTTCCTGGTCGATGCAGATCAGCGTGCGATCGCGCCCGTGAAGCGCGCGCAGCTCGTCGGTCAGCGCGCGAAGCTGCGCGCGGGTGGACACGTTGCGGCCGAACAAGATGTAGCCGGCGGGGTCCGCGTCGAGAAAGAACGCGCGCTCGTCAGGCGTCAGCGTGTGCCCGGAAAGCCCGAAGATCGCGGGAGTCATGCAGGCGAATCTGTAGGAAATCCGCCAATCCGGCAAGCGGCGCGAGCCGAATCGTGGGGAAAATCGGCTACCGCTTGACCTGGCAGCCTTGCCCGCTGGCCTTGAGCGCGGCGCACAGCGTGTTGGCGGCGTCGAGGTCGGCGGCGACCGCCTGGAGGCGATAGACGGTGCCGATGTCGGCGCGCCCTTCGACCACGCGGTGCTTGAGCGCGGCGAGCGCCGGGTGCCGCCCGCTCAGCGTCGCCCAGCCCGCCTCGGCGTCGGCGGCGTTCGAATAAGCTCCGACCTGAACCCCCACGCCGCTCGCGGATGCTGCCGGAGCGGCCCCGGCAGCCGGAGCGGCGCTGGCCTTGGCCTCGGGCGTCCGTGCAGCCTCGCTCCCGGCGATCTTGCCGGCGCGGGTCTGGCCCTCGCTCACCGCGAAGCTGGTGTCGCCGGTCCCTTCGAAAGTCTTGCCTCCGGGATTCTCGGGGCGGACCTTGTAGGGGCCGGCCTCGGCGCGGATCAGCCGGCCGTCGGCGGGCGCGGGGCCGTTCGTGCGGTTGCTGACGAACCACACCGCGCCGACGATCATCGCCAGCGCGACCAGCGCGAGCAGCACGAAGCCGACGATCCGCCCGCCGTCGACGCCCTCGTCGCCGATGTCGTCGGGGGATTCGAGCCACGGCAGGCGGTCGTCATCGCCGAGCTCGAGGCGGTCGAAACCCGGCGCCTCCGCCTCGGCGTCGTCCCAATCGGGCTCAGCCGGCGAGGGCGCAATCGCATCCTCGCGCGGCAAGTCGTCGCCCTGGAGGATCGGCTTGCGCCCTTCTCCCCCCGTTTTGGGCCCAGTCGTATCGTCTGCGCCGCTCATCGCCTCACAACTCCTCCGCCGCCTCTACTCCCAAAAGGGCGAGGCCGTTGCGCACGACTTGCCCGATCTGGCTGACGAGGAAAAGTCTCGCGGCCGTCAGCTCGGGGTCGTGTGCCACAATGAAGCGCTTGTCGGGGCGGTCGTTCCCGAGGTTCCAGTGCGCGTGGAACGCCGCCGCGAGGTCGCCGAGGAAGAACGCCACGCGGTGCGGCTCGCGGGCGGCGGCGGCGGCTTCGACCACGCGCGGGAACTGCCCGGCGAGCTTGACCAGCGCCAACTCCTCGCTCTCGAGCCGCTCTAGCGCGGCGTCCGACGGCGCGAGGCCTTCCGCCGCCGCCTTGCGCAGCGTCGAGCGCACCCGCGCGTGGCAATACTGGACGTAGAACACCGGGTTGTCCTTCGACGCCTCGACCACGTGGGCAAAGTCGAAGTCCATTTGCGCCTCGGGCCGCCTCGTCAGCATGGTGAAGCGGACGACGTCCTTGCCGACTTCCTCGACCACCTCGGCGAGCGTGACGAAGTTGCCCGAGCGCTTAGACATCTTGACCGGCTCGCCGTTCCGCAAAAGCTGGACCATCTGGACGATCTTGATCTCGAACGGCTTTGGCGGGTTCCCGTCGGCGCCGGTCAGCGCGGCGACCGCGGCCTTGATCCGCTTGACCGTGCCGGCGTGGTCGGCGCCCCAGATGTCGACCAGCGCGTCGGCGTCTTGCGCCTTCTGGAAATGATAGGCGAGGTCCGCGCCGAAATAGGTCCAGCTACCGTCGGACTTGCGGATCGGGCGGTCCTGGTCGTCGCCGAACTTGGTCGAGCGGAACAGCGGCAGGGCGACCGGCTCCCAGTCTTCGGGCGGGGCCTTGCCCTTGGGCCGCTCGAGCACGCCGTCGTAGACTAGGTCGCGCGCGCGCAGGAACGCCTCGGCCGCCTCGGGCTTGCCCGCCGCCTGGAGCTCGGCCTCGCTGGAGAACAAGTCGTGATGGATCCCCAACAGCGCGAGGTCGGCGCGGATCATCTCGAGCATCGCGGCGACCGCCCGCGCACGGAAAAGCTCCAGCCAGTCGGCTTCGGGCGCGTCGGCATAAGCGTCGCCGAACTCCCGCGCCAGCGCCTCGCCCACGGGGATCAGGTAATCGCCGGGATAGAGCCCGAGCGGAATTTCGCTGACCGTTTCGCCGAGCGCGTCGCGATAGCGCACGTGCGCCGAGCGGGCGAGCACGTCGACCTGCGCTCCGGCGTCGTTGACGTAGTATTCGCGCCGCACCCGGTGCCCGGCGAATTCGAGCAGGCTCGCCAGCGCGTCGCCGACCACCGCGCCGCGGCAGTGGCCCATGTGCATCGGCCCGGTCGGGTTGGCCGAGACGTACTCGACGTTGACCATCGTTCCGGCGCCGCTGTCCGAACGGCCGTAATCCGCCCCCGCAAGGCGAATCGCGCGCAGCTCGTCGCGCCACGCGGCGTCGGCCAGCGCCAGGTTGATGAATCCCGGTCCGGCGATCTCGGCGGCGGTGACCCCCGGCGCGGCGCGCAGCTCGACCGCCAGCGCCTCGGCCAACGCGCGCGGGTTCATCCCCGCAGGCTTGGCCAAGACCATCGCGGCGTTGGTCGAGAGGTCGCCGTGCGCCGCATCGCGCGGCGGCTCGCACGTCACCGCGCCGCGCGGCAGGCCCGCGGGCAGCGTTCCCGCCGCCTCGAGCCGGTCGAGCGCGGCGTCGATATGCGCCGCGAACGCAGCGTGGAGATTGGCGGGGGCGGGCATGGCGCGCGGTTAGCGGGTTTGAGCCGCGAAGCAAATCCTCCCCGGAACGGGGAGGATCAGCGCGTCGCGTTATACGCCAGCTGCTTGTCGTCGAGCTGGAAGCCGACCAGCAGCTCGAAGCTGGCGCGGGCGAGCGCGGCGCGCACGTCGGGCTCGGTCAGCGGATCGACCGCGGCTGTCTCGTCGCCGGCCTTGCGCTTGCGTGTGAGCTTCTTGCGGATGTCCTCGGGCAGCGTCGCCTCGGCGCGGTCGACGTACGCCGCGGCCTGGCCGGTGCCGTGCGCGCGGTCCTGCCCGTCGGCGAAGTCGATCCCGACGGTGCCGAGCCGCTTGGTGACCACCGCGCTGCCCCCGCGCAGCACGGTGACGAAATAGGGCAGATCGACATGGCGCGCTCCGCGCACGTCGCTGCGCCGCGCGAGCACGTCGAAGCTCGCCGCGGTATAGACCTTATCGGCGGATTCGCTGCACTGGCTGCGGACGTTGGTGAGGGCGGCGGTCATGTCGAGCGCGCCCATGTCGGTGCGCGCCGGATCGCTGAACAGCGTGACGTCGCCGGTGTAGTCGGGAACGCCGACCGTCGGGCACAAGGTGCGCAGCGCGGTCACCCCGACGCCCGAATCGACCACCAGCTCGCCCTTCTTCGCGCAGCCGGCGAGCGTCAGCGCGAGGACGGGGATGGCAAGCAGGAACTTGGCGCGAACAGCGATCATCGATGGTCCTCGTGAAATTCGGGGCTGCTCTAGCCAGCTTTGCGGGAAGCGGCAATTGGCCTAAGGCCCCGCCGATGAACGCCGGATTGCCTTGCCTGCGACTCTTGATCGCCGCGCCGCGCGGATTTTGCGCCGGAGTCGACCGCGCGATCGAAATCGTCGAGCGCTCGCTCGAGCGCTACGGCGCGCCCGTCTTCGTCCGCCACGAGATCGTCCACAACCGCTTCGTGGTCGATTCGCTGAAAGCCAAGGGAGCGGTGTTCGTCGAGGAGCTTGACGAGGTGCCCGACGGCGCGCCCGTGGTTTTTTCCGCCCACGGCGTGCCCAAGGCGATCCCCGCCGAAGCCACCCGCCGCGCGCTTGACTGGCTCGACGCGACGTGCCCGCTGGTCAGCAAGGTCCATCGCCAGGCCGAGCGCCAGATCGAGGCGGGGCGCCATATCGTGTTCGTCGGCCACCGCGGCCATCCCGAGGTGATCGGGACGATCGGCCAGGTGCCCGAAGGCTCGATCACGCTGGTCGAGACCGTCGCCGACGTCGCCGCGCTGGGCTTCGCCGCCGACGCGCCGCTCGCGTTCCTCACGCAGACGACCCTGTCGGTCGACGACACCGCCGAGATCGTCGCCGCGTTGCGCGCGCGCTTTCCCGGGATCGCCGGGCCCAAGGCCGAGGACATCTGCTATGCCACCTCGAACCGCCAGGCGGCGGTCAAGGCGATCGCGCCGCAGTGCCAGCTGGTGCTGGTGATCGGCGCGCCGAACAGCTCGAACTCGCTGCGCCTGGTCGAGGTCGCGACGCGGCTCGGCACCCCCGCCCGGCTGATCCAGCGCGCGCGCGAGATCGATCCCGCCTGGCTCGAGGGCGTGACCACGCTCGGGCTCACCGCCGGCGCCTCGGCGCCCGAGACGCTCGTCCGCGAGGTCGTCGACCGGCTCGCCGGGTGGCGCGCGGTGAGCGAGGAGACGGTGGTCAGCGCCGAGGAGAAGATGGTGTTCAAGCTGCCCCGCCAGCTGGTCGCCTGACCCCGGCGTCGGGCGATGGCCGTCTATACGCACATCGGCGCGGAAGCGATGGCGGCGCTGATCGCCGAGTTCGACGTCGGCGCGCTGGTCTCGGCCAAGGGGATCGCGGAGGGCGTGGAGAACTCCAACTGGCTGGTCGATACGACCGGCAAGGACGGGGGCGGCGGCCGCTTCATCCTGACCGTCTACGAGAAGCGCGTCCGGCCCGAGGACTTGCCGTTCTTCCTCGGCCTGCTCGATCACCTCGCGGCGGCGGGCGCGCCGGTCCCGCGCACGATTCACGACCGCGACGGCGCCGCGTTTCGGATGCGGGGCGACAAGGCCCTCGCGCTGATCGAGTTCATTTCCGGGGTCTCGGCCGACGAGCCCACCCCCGCGCAGGCGCGCGCGGTCGGCGCGGCGCTTGCAAGCGTCCACCTGGCCGCGCGCGAATTTCCGCTGGTCCGCGACAACGCGCTGGGCCTTGCCGAGTGGCAGCGGCTCGCGGCAGCCTGC
>DATLDS010000051.1:0-6992 GCA_035525735.1 Novosphingobium sp. | reverse complement strand
ACCTCGTCTTCCTCGACATCCAGATGCCCGGGTTCGACGGGTTCAGCGTGGTCAAGGGCGTGATGGAAATCGAGCCGCCGCTGTTCGTGTTCGTCACCGCTTATTCCGAGCACGCGGTGAAAGCGTTCGAGGCCAACGCGGTCGATTATCTGCTTAAGCCGGTCGACGACGACCGCCTCGCCGACGCGCTCGACCGCGCGCGCACGCGGCTGGCGGAGAAGAAGGGGCTCGAGGAAGTCGAGAAGCTCAAGAACGTCCTCGCCGAGGTCGCGCCCGACGCTTACGACGCGATGCCCGAGGACGAGGAGGCGGCGAGCCGCTTCGAAAAGCTGATCAACATCAAGGACCGCGGCCAGATCTTCCGCGTCGACGTCGATTCGATCGAGCACATCGAGGCCGCGGGCGACTATATGTGCATCTACACCGGCGACAATTCGCTGATCCTGCGCGAGACGATGAAGGACCTCGAGCGCCGGCTCGACCCGCGCGTGTTCCAGCGCGTCCACCGCTCGACGATCGACAATCTCAACCAGGTCCGCCAGGTCAAGCCGCACACCAACGGCGAATGTTTTCTGGTCCTCGATTCGGGCGCGCAAGTGAAAGTCAGCCGAAGCTACCGCGACGTGGTCGCTCGCTTCGTTCACTGAGCGTGTTTGCGCTTCCCGGCTTCGACCTTGAGCGCTTCGTCCGCGAGACTCTGGCCGAGGACCTCGGGGAAGGGCTGCCCGACGGCGGGCATGACGTCACCAGCGAAAGCGTGATTCCCGCCGACGCGCGGTTTTCCGGAGCAATGGACAGCCGCGAGGCGATCGTGGTTTGCGGGCTGCCGATCGCCGCCGCGTTCTTTCGCGCGCTCGATCCCGCGATGCGCATCGAGGTGCTGGTCGGGGAAGGCGCGCGGGCCGCGCCGGGAACGGACCTCATGCGGCTCGAGGGCAACGCGCGCGCGATGCTCACCGGCGAGCGCGCCGCGCTCAACACCGTCCAGCATCTGTCGGGCATCGCCACGATGACCCGCCACTACGTCGATGCGATGGCCGGGAACGCGGTCCTGCTCGACACGCGCAAGACCATCCCCGGCCTCCGCCACCTCGAAAAGTACGCGACCCGCACCGGCGGCGCGCAGAACCACCGGATGGGGCTGTGGGACGCGGCGATGATCAAGGACAACCACGTCCTTGTCGCCGGCGGCGTCGGCGAGGCGGTGCGACGCGCGCGCGAGGCGGGGGTCGCCGAGATCATCTGCGAAGTCGACCGGCTCGACCAGATCGAGCCCGCGCTCGAAGCCGGCGCGACCCGCCTGCTGCTCGACAACATGGGGCCCGACACGCTCGCCGAGGCGGTGGGACTGGTCGCGGGGCGCGTGCCCACCGAGGCCTCGGGCGGGGTCCGGCTCGACACGATCGCGCGAATCGCCGCGAGCGGGGTCGACTACGTCTCGGTCGGGCGGCTGACGCAAAGCGCCCCGGCGGCCGACATCGGCCTCGACTTCACCCCGCTTTGAGAGCTAGCTTTCATTTCACGACAAAAAAGGGGGGGAAATGCCATGCGGCCGCCATCGATCCAGTTGTTCGAGAAAGTGTTCTTCGCCGGCTTCGTCATCGGGCTGATCAATCTGGTGCTGAGCTGGGACCAGGTCAACGCGATGGTCGCCGATCCGCGGCTGCAAGAAGCCGGAGTGGCCAACGGCATCCTGATCTTCGGCGTGGTGATGGGCGTCGTCATCCCGCTGCTGCTGTGGTATTTCATCGCCCGCCGCGCGAGCAACGTAGCCAAGTGGATCTTCGTCGTGCTCACCGCGATCGGCGTGTTCGGGTTCGTCTCGTCGCTGGCCGATCCGGCGATGCCCAAGAACGCGATGCTGATCGGCAGCGCGGTCTCGACCGCGCTCAACGTTTTCGCCGCGTGGCTGCTGTTCAAGCCCGACGCCAAGGCGTGGCTCGATAGCCGCGGCGCGGCGGGAACGACCGATCCGACTACATTCGAATAGTCTCGCGGCAATCGCCGCGGCGCTGATCGCGGCGCAGGCGACGGCGCGGGCGCAGGCCTATCAATGCAGCCCGCCGCGCGCCCTCCCCGCGGCGCGCGCGGAGGTGCCCGACGGCCCGGCGCGGCGCTTGCCCGCGGCGGGCTATACGCTGGCCTTGAGCTGGGCGCCCGAGTTCTGCCGCGGCAAGGAGCGTGACGCGCGCCACCGTCTGCAATGCTCCGGGGCGATGGGGCGGTTCGGCTTCGTCGTTCACGGGTTTTGGCCCGAAGGCGCGCACGAGTGGCCGCAGTGGTGCAGCCGCGCGCCGCCGCCGTCGCCCGCCGTGATCCGCGGCCAGCTGTGCCGCACCCCCAGCGTCGAGCTGATCGGCCACGCCTGGGCCAAGCACGGCAGCTGCATGGCGCGCGACGCGGGCGGCTATTTCAAGGTCAGCAACATCCTCGCCGACGCGATGCGCTATCCCGCGATGGAGCGTTTGTCGCGCGAGCCGGCGTTGACCGCGGGTGCGTTGCGCGAGGCGTTCGCGGCGGCCAACCCGGGCCGCCCGGCGAACAGCTTCGGGCTGCTCGTCAGCCGCACCGGCTGGCTGCGCGAGGTCAAAGTCTGCCTCAATCGCCGCTTCCGCCCCGCGCGCTGCCCGCTCAGCCGCTCCGGCCCGCGCGACGCGGCAGCGATCAAGATTTGGCGAGGGCTTTAGCGCCGCGCGGCGAAGAAATTTCGCAGCAGCTCGACCGCCTCGGCTTCGCCCATCCCTGCATAGACTTCCGGGCGGTGGAGGCATTGCGGCTGGGTGAAGACGCGCGCGCCGTGCTCGACCGCGCCGCCCTTGGGATCGGGCGCGGCGTAATAGAGCCGGGCGATCCGCGCGTGCGCGATCGCTCCCGCGCACATCGCGCACGGCTCGAGCGTGACCCACAGCTCGCAGCCGTCGAGCCGCTCGTTGCCGAGCGCCTGCGCCGCGGCGCGAATCGCGAGAAGCTCGGCGTGCGCGGTCGGATCGCGAAGCGCGCGCGGGGCGTTATGCGCGGCGGCGATGACCGCCCCGCCCTTGACCACGACCGCGCCGACCGGCACCTCGCCCGCCGCTTCCGACGCGCGCGCCTGGTCGAGCGCGGCGCGCATCGCGGGAGGGATCGGCCAGGTCGTCATCGCTCCCGGCTAGACGGCGCGTTCTTGACCGCCAAGGGTTGAATCGCTATGCGCCCCGCTTTCCCGCGCTTTACCGCGAAATTTTACGAGAGTTTGAAGCCATGTCGCGCATCTGCGAACTGACCGGCCGCGGTCGCCAGGTCGGCCACAACGTCAGCCACGCCAACAACAAGACCAAGCGCGTGTTCCTGCCCAATTTGCAGAACGTCACGCTGATGAGCGAGGGCCTCGACAAGAGCTTTAAGTTCCGCGTCTCGGCGCACGGGCTGCGCTCGGTCGAGCACGTCGGCGGGCTCGACAACTGGCTGCGCAAGGCGAGCGACGACAAGCTCAGCACGGGTGCGCTGAAGGTCAAGCGCGACCTCGCCAAGGCTGCCAAACCCGCCGCCTAAGGCGTCCACACCAACTTGAGCAGCAGCGTGCGCTGGACCAGCGCCGCCTGGTTGTCGTCCGAGATCAGCCACAGCGTGACGCGGCCGTCGCCGCGCGGCACGACGGCCAGCCCCTCGTAATTGTCCGCCGGACCTGCGGGGCCGAGCCGCGCGATCTCGCGTCCGCGCCAGACCTTCCCGGGGCGGATCTCGCTCGGATCGAGCACGGTCAGCGCGGCGCGGAAGCGCCACGGGAACAACAGCTCGCGGTTGAGCACCACTACCCGCCCGTCGGGCAGCACCGCCATGTCCGTCGGGCGGAAGCCGGCGGGCGGGGCATATTCGAACGGCACGGGCGTCCCGCCTTCGACCGGATCGCGATCGAACCGCAACGCGCGATGACGGCCGTGAACGCGGACTTCCCCGAGCACGACGAACCGGCCGTCGCCGAGCCGGGCCATCGCTTCCGGCCCGCGGTTGGCGGGCCAGGCGCGCATCGCGGCGGGCCGGGCGCGCCCGGTGACCGCGCCTTCGGCCCCGTACCGCACGATCGTGTTGGTTTGTTCGTAGGCCGCCCACACGGAGCCGCTCGCGGGATCGCGCGCGACCGCCTCGCAATCGCGCTCGCGTTTCGAGGCGGTGCCGCGCGTCGCTGCGAGCAAGTCGATCCTCGACGCAGGAGCGGCGGGGAGGTCGGGCACCGAGAAGACCAGCCGCGCGCCGCGGTCGCTGAACGCGGCGAGCCGGGTTTCGTCGAGCGAGGCCAGCGCCGAATAGCTGCCGAACTCGGAATTCGGGCTGGTCACGAGCCACGCGCCCGCGACCGCGACGCCGGGCCCAAGCGTCGCCGGATGCGGCAGCGCGCGAAACGAAACGATCTGGCGCGAGTCGGGGCGGCGCGGCGCGTCGCGCGGCAGCGTGGCGAGCGCCATAGCCGCGAGCAGGACGGGAACGATGGCGCGGCGCCGCATCGTGCCCGGCTGGCAAGCCCCGCGGCCGGGGTCAAGCCGCGCGCGCGCGATTGACGCGCCCGGCTCGCGCGAGGCATGAAGGCCGCGGGTTCAATCCGGAGGAGGGGAACGCATGAGGTCGCCTGCAACGGGCCGCGCGGCGGCCCTGTCGATCGCCACGCTGGGTATGCTGGGGGGCGCGCTCGCGGCGCTGGCGCCCGCCGCCGCGAAATCGGCGAAGGACGATCCGGCGCCTCCCGCGATCTATCAGTCGGTGATCGATTGCCGCGCGCTGACCGACGCCGCGGCGCGGCTCGCCTGCTTCGACCGCACCGTCCGGGCGATGGCCAGCGCGCGCGACGAAAAGGAGCTTGTGGTGATGGACCGCGCGGCGGTGCGCGAGGCGCGCCGCGGACTGTTCGGCTTCAGCCTACCCAAGCTCAAGCTGTTCGGCGGCGGCGGCGACGATGACGACGCGGACGAGGTCAAGGAGATCGAAACCACGATCACCGGGCTGCGCAGCGCATCAGACGGCTATCCGATCTTCACGCTCGCCGACGGGGCGCGGTGGAAGCAGACCGACGGGCGGATTTCATACCCCAAGACGGGCACCGCGATCCGGATCAGGCGCGCCGCGCTCGGCAGCTACATGGCGCAGATCGACAAGCGTGCCGGGATCAGGGTGATGCGGTTGGGCAACTGACTGATCGGCCGCGCGGCGATTAGGTGCCGTTGAGGGCCTTGCCCTTCATCGCTTCCACCGTTTCGCGCGCGTTGTCGTTGCCCACGCGCTCGGCGGTGCCCCACTGCTCGTTGGTCCGGCAGCTGTAGGTCTTGCGGACCAGCGAGCCGGTTTCTTCGGTCCGCCGGCAGCGGATGTAGTAGGGGTGCGTGCGCGCGAGCTTGGCGTTGAACGCGGCGATCTCGGCGCGCGACATCGCCTTGGGATTGGGTTCGTCGACCTCGACCGGCGCGGCGATCGTGGTTTCGGCAGCGACAAGCAACAGCAGTGAGGCAAGCATCGAATAACTCCGGGCAACGGGCGCGTGGACCGAGCGGTCGCGCGATTCGCCGCTAGATCAGCACGATGGTCGCGCGAGGCAAGCCCAAATCGACGACCGGCATGATCCGTCGGCGCCCGGTCACGCCCCGGTCCGCGGCTGACGATCAGCCCGACGTATCCTTCGTCGAGTTGTGCAACATGATCCCCTCCATCGTCTCGCGCGCATCTTGGTTGCCGATGTCGTGGACCCGGCGCCATTCGGCGTTGGTCCGGCACGAGATGCGCTTCTTGACCAGCGAACCCGTTTCGAGCGCGCGCTCGCAACGGATATAGGCGGGGTGGGCGCGGTCGAGGTTCGCATTGTAGCTGCGGATCTCCGCCGCGGTCATCGTCACCGGGCCATCGTCGGCCGGGGCGGCGGCGGTGGGCGTGGCGACCGCAGCCGCGGATGCCGCGCCTTGCGACAAGGCGAGGGCCAGGAGCACCGAAAGCATCGCGTTATCTCCGTGTGTTGAGCGCCAGGAAATTATGCTCGGCCCGGCGCGCTGGCAAGCGCCGTTCGTCGATCAGCCCGGTTGGCGCAGCGCCGCGTCCGAAGCCGCGAAATAGGCCGCGACGGCTTCGCGCTCGCGCTCGCTGAGGTGCGGATTCCAGCAATCGAGAATCAACACCGCGCGGCGCCGGCCGCCTTCGTTCCACGCCTCGTGCTCGATCGTGTCGTCGAACGCGAAGGCGCGGCCCTCGACCCATTGCCGTGTATCGCCGCCGACGCGGAAGCCGCAGCCGGGCGGGACGTCGAGCGCGAGATGGACGATCGCGCGGGTGTTGGTCACCCCGGTGTGCGGCGGGATGCGGCGCCCCGGGCTGAGGAGCGAGAAGAACACGTTGGGCCCGCGCCCCGGAACGCGCGCGAGCGGAAGCCGCTCGATCGCGGCGGTGGTGCGCGGGCACCGCGCCAGCACTTCGGGGTTCGGCTCGCCGTATTCGTAAAGGAAGCACGCGCCCCAATCGAGCGATCCGTCGAGCGCGCTCCACAAGTTGTCGGGCAAGCCCTCCTCGAGGCGGATGTACGGCCTCAGCGCGTCGTCGCCCGCGGCAAGCAGCGCGGCGAGCTCGTCGCGGATCGCTGCGGTCTCGGCCTCGAGCGTCTCGAACCACGGGAAATGGCGCCGGTCGAAGAATTCGTCGGCGGGAAGGAATGGGTAGCGTACCCCGTCGCAGCGGTTCTCGAACAGCTGGCGGCGGCCCAGCACGAGGTCGACGAACGCCCCCGTGCGGCGCGCCTCGGTCTCGTCGAACGATGCCGCCAGCGGTGCGAGCGCCCGCGCACTCGCGCTCGCCAGCCGCTCTTGGATCGCGGCGACGTAAGCGCGGCCGGCGGCGAGTTCGGGCGCGACCGCGGGAATCGATTCGGCGTGGCGGTCGGCCAGTTGCAACGCTGCGACCCACGCGGTCAGCGCCGCGAGCTCGTCGCGCTCGCGCTCGAGCAGTTGGGCGAGGCGCAGCTGCGCGGCGAAGTCGGTACGGTC